>CAMQJB010000021.1 GCA_947002045.1 uncultured Collinsella sp. | reverse complement strand
TCACCTTGGGTGGCTATTGGGGGATCCTATGCTCGTACAATTACTGCTTTAAACTCGTAATATCAAGTACATCCGCGGGCCCCCCCCCGTGTTTGCATCGGGCGGGCGCGGGCATGATACGAGCAATTGCATGGGCGTCACCAAGGAGGCGGCGATGGAAAAGCTGGGAGTTATCGGCGGCATGGGCGCCGAGGCCACGTCGTATTACTACGACCAGGTCGTGCGTCATACGGCCGCTGCCTGCGATCAGGAGCATATCGACATGGTGGTGCTCTCCAAGTCGACCATGCCCGACCGTACGCTGGCCATCAAGACCGGCGAGCATGCCGAGCTGCTGGCGACCATGAAGGAGTGCGCTCAGGCGCTCGAGACGCTGGGCTGCGCGCACATTGCCATTCCCTGCAACACGTCGCACTACTTCTACGATCAGATTCAGTCGTTTACCAAGGTGCCGATTATCCACATGCCGCGTGAGTCGGTGCGCTATGCCCTGGCGGGCGCGGTGATGGGGGAGTGCGAGTTCGATCCCAACCTGAGCATGCCGTCCGAGCCGGTGCGCAAGATCGGCGTCATGGGCACAGACGGCACCGTGGGTGCAGGCGTCTATGGGTGCGAGTGCGAGGCCGCGGGCGTCGAGGTCGTCTATCCCAGCGAGAAGCGCCAGGCCGATGTAATGTCGCTGATTTATGATGACGTGAAGGCCGGACGCGAGCCCGATATGGACAAGTTTGACCGAGTGATGTGGGAGTTCGCCCGCAGCGGCTGCGATCGCGTCATCCTGGCCTGTACAGAGCTCTCAGTGCTGCAAAAGTATCGAGAGATGCCCGAGATCACTCTCGACGCTATGGACGTCCTGGTACGCGAGTCTATTATCCGCAGCGGAGCCCCCTACCGCCTGTAGCCCTCGACCTGCCAAAAAGGGACAGGTTAATTTTAGTAGGTTTTATCTGGGAAAACAGTAAGGCCTCGGCTCGGTTGATGCGAGTCGGGGCCTTTTGCATTTGTCGGTTGCCGATGGCGATGGATTAGAAGAGGAAGCCGAGGACAATGAGGGCAATGCTAACAATAAGCATGGCAATGTCCTGGCCCTTGATGGGGTAGCGCTTGTACGAGCTCGCGCGCGTGCGCAGGTAGAAGCCGCGCTGCTCGGCCGCCAAGGCCGTGGCATCGGTTTTACCCACGCTCGAGATCAGTAGCGGCACGCACAGCGGCAGCATGAGCTTAAGCTTCTTGATGGGGTTCTTGGTGTCGTACTCGACGCCGCGTGCGGTCTGTGCCTCCATAATGGCGTTCATCTCCTGGCCAAACACCGGCACAAAGCGCAGTGCCGTGGTAAAGGTGAAGGCGTAGCGATACGGCACGTGCAACACCTCCACGCAGGCGTTGGCAAGGTCGTTGAGCTTGGTCACCATGAGCATCAGAATAAGCGGAAGTGCCACACCCAGCAGGCGCAGGCAGGCCTTGGAGCCGGTGATGAGGCCTTCATCGGTGACAAAGCTCCACACCACATTGCCATCGCGCATAAAAGCCAGCTGCAGCACCAGCATGATGAGCGCGAGTGGAGCCAGCAGCTTGAGCAGCGTGAGCAGACGGTCGACGACGCCGGCGTAGGCTCCCAGCGCGAGCGTGAGCGCCAAAAAGCCCAACAATGCCACATAGGTGTCGGACAAGAAGATGCCGATGATGATAGCGGCGGCGAGGCCCAGTTTGACGACCGGGTTCAGGCGATGCAACAGCGTGTCGCCCGGCATGTAGTCGATGACGTTAACCACGGCGGATCATCTCCTCGGTAATCCGAACGATATCGGTGACCTCGCTCACCTGTGCAAAGGCGGGAGAGACGGAGGATGCTAGGCGACGAGAAAGCTCTATGACCTGAGGTGGCTCAACGTAGGCTTGCTGCATGAGTTCGATGTTCGAGAACAGTTCGTGCGTGCGGCCGCGGTCGAGGATGCGACCGTTGGCCATCACCACGATGCGCTCGGCAAAGTCGGAAACGACTTCCATGTCGTGACAGACCATGATGACGGCGCAACCGCGCTCTGCCATGGTACGCACCGTTTCCATCACGGTCATGCACTCGCGGTAGTCAAGGCCGCTCGTGGGCTCGTCGAGTACCACGATTTTGGGCTCTACGACCACGACGGAGGCAAGCGCCACCATCTGGCGCTGGCCGCGCGACAACGAGAACGGTGCCTCGTCGGCCGGCAAGCCAAAGCGGTCGATGACGAGCTGGGCGCGACGCAACGCCTCGGCACGGTCGATGCCGGCAAGCTCCAGGCCAAAGGCGACCTCGTCGAGCACGGTGTCCTTGCATATCTGGCGGTCGGGGTTCTGGAAAAGCGTTGCCACTTCGCGTGCGATGCGACTCGTGGGAACGGCTGCGGTATCCAGTCCCGTGACGCGTACGCTGCCCGAGGCGGGCTTGAGCAAGCCTGTGAGCAGCTTGGTGAGCGTGGTCTTGCCGGCGCCGTTTTGGCCGACGATGCCCACGAGCTCGCCGGGATAGAGGGTCAGGTTGAGGGCGTGGACGGCGGCGCCGCCATTGGGATAGGCAAACTCAACGTGATCGAAGGCGAGCACGGGCTCGGCGTCTTTCGCATGCGGGCGCAGCGACGGCGCGTGCGGGGAGCCTGCGGGCGCCTGGGTATCGCTTGTCGCACGGTCGGGGTCGACGATTTCCGTGATCAGGCGTTCTGCCTCGTCGACATCCAGACAGGGCGTGCCGCTTACCAAGCCATCGGCCTCGAGACTGTTGAAGATGCGCGTGACGCGCGGACAATCGACGCCGATGGTGCGAAGCTCGTCGGTGCGTGCGAAGACCTCGTGCGGCTCACCTTGCAGCGCAATCTGGCCGTGATCGAGCACCAACACACGGTTGCAGTACTCCGAAAGCAGAGCGACCTTTTGCTCAACGACGACGATGGTGATGCCGAGCGCGCGGTTTGCCTCGCGCAGCGTCTCGAAGACCAAGGTGGAACTGGCGGGGTCGAGTGCTGCGGTTGGCTCATCGAGCACTAAGACGCGCGGACGCATGGCGAGGATGGCGGCGATAGCTACCTTTTGCTTTTGGCCGCCCGAGAGGGTGGCGATCTCGCGGTCGCGCAGGTCGCTAATGCCGACGGTCTTAAGCGTCTCGCACAAGCGCTGCTCGATCTGGTCATGCGGAACGCCAAAGTTCTCGAGACCAAAGAGCATTTCGTCCTCAACGACCGAAGCGACCATCTGGGTATCGATGTCCTGCAACACGCTGCCGACGATCTGCGATATGTCGGTGAGCGAGACCTCGCAGGTGTCGTGGCCGTCAACTAACACGGAGCCATAAAAGGCGCCGGTGTAGTGGTGAGGCACAGCGCCCGACAGACAGGCGGCAAGTGTGGACTTACCGGCGCCCGAGGGCCCGATGATGCCGATGAAATCTCCCTTGTTCACGCTGAGCGAAACGTGGCTGAGCGCCTGCTCGGTTTGCGTGCCATAGGAGAACGAGACATCGTCGACGTTGATGATCGTTTCCATGGGTACCTTTCATAGTCATTGGGGACGTTCTTGCATGTCCAGTCGTTTATAAGAACGTCCTCAAGAGCTTGTTGTTTGGGACAGTCTTTGGCGGTGAAGCACGGAGACGGCTTTACGAGGTGCCCCAGGTTGGCGCGAAAGAGGAACGAAGCGTACTTGGGTACGCGAGCGACGAATGAACGCCAAGATGGGGTGGCTCGCAAAGCCGAACAGGTTAGTTGAGCTTAAGGGCCTTCTGGATGGGCATGTAGAGGGCGCCGACCAGAATGGCGTTAAACACGGCGGTCATGGCGACGACGGGCAGCATGGCTGCGGCGAGCTCGCCCACCACGCCGAGCATGGCCATCTTGATGACCATGAAGATAACGCCGGAGACAAAGGTGGTCACGAATGTTGCGACGATGGCGACGACGGGCTTAACCTGGCCGTCCTTGGCGGCGGCGTTGACAATGACGGCCATGAGCATGGCGGCGATACCCTCGGCGGCAAAATCGACAAACGGCGAGGTGGTGGTGATCTGGATCACGGCCGCTGAGATGAGGCCAATGACGAGCGCTTGGCCAATGTTGGGACGAACGACCAGGATGGTGAGGCAGAAGGCCGAGATGATGAACTCGGGACTGATCATACCGCCCGAGATGCCCGAGATTGCCTTGCCGACGGTGAAGTTGAGGATGAAGCCTGCGGCAAGCAGAATGGCGAGCAGGACAAGGGCGTGGATATCGAGTTTGCCGCGGTCGGCGGTCTGGACGGTGCGGGGCTGGGCTGTGGCGGTGGTGTTCTGAGACATGGTAAAAGTCCTTTCAAAAAGGGGAGTGCAAGAGAAAAACGGAGGCGCGTGATGCGAATGCGATCGGGCTCGAGATAGAAAAAGGCCCCCGGTCGAAACCGGAGGCCTTCCAATCACCTAGAGCGCAAAAACAGGCGTGAGGGACTCACTGTCGACCGATCGTATTCGCATCACGCCACCACCAGTTGTTGAGGGACTTCATTGTGTTCATCATCTTGGTGGCTCCTTTCGTGATGCCTTGGCGCGGTTGCACCTCGTTGCTGTTGCGCTGCACTATAGCACAGCGAAGTGTGTGCGGGGAAATCTTTTTTTGAAAAGATTTCGGCGGCGTTTCCTGCCGGTCAAAAGGGCAGGCTGAGCGGGCGGGATGACTCATGCGACCCCGCCCGTCTCTTGGAACGCGAGGGTCTTAGGCCTTCTTGCGGCGATAGAGCACGAAGCCGCAGACACCGATGATGACGACGGCGCCAACGGCCATGGCGGCCATGTTGTTGCCCTCGGACTTCTCCTCGGTCGCCTCTTCCTCAACCTCGGGCTCGGCAACGTCCTCATCGGAGAGGGCCTCGTCGGCGTAGGTGATGGACTCGACTAGGCAGTCGTTGTCGGCATCGTAGTCACTCGGGACGAACTCCTCGGAGAAGTCGCCCTCCTTGAGGTAGTCGCGCATCTCCTCGAGCATGGCCTTGCACTTGACGTAGGTGTTCTTGGTCGCTGCCTTGCCGGCCTTGTTGGCCAGGGCGGTGCGGGCCTCGGTGTCCTTGGCGGCCTGCATGGCCTCGTCGACGGTCAGGTTCTGCTCAATGAGCTCCTTCTGCAGGGCGTCGAGATAGGCGCGGACGCCGGTGGCGCAGCTGTCGCGGTTCTCATAGGCGAGCGTGTTGATGTCCATGAGGACGTAGTTGATGGAGTTCTTGGGCTCCTCGTTGTTCACGACGTCTTCCTCTTCACAGTGATCGAAGGAGACATCCTGATCGCTGAAGTAGGGGCTGACCTCGGTGAGCAGTGCGGAATAGAGGGGGATAGCGACGGAGAACTCGGCGTTGGAGAGCATCTCCCACTGGATGGTCGCGATTTCGGGGTCCATGCCGTGACGGATCTGGAAGGTGTGGATCTCGGTGTTGCGGTTGGAGCCGATGGCATAGGCGCCGTCGGTGTTGGCGTTGAGGCCGGCGACATTCTCGCCGCGAGCGGCGAAGGAACGAATCATCTCAAAGGTGTTCCAGTCGGACTTGCCGGGCTGGAAGAACAGCGGCTGCATCTCGTGGACCAGGGCGCCGGTCGTCGCACGAGCGTCTTCGCGCTCGTCCTTGACGATCTCATAGTCGGTGCCCTCAGCAAGCGGAGCCATGAAGTAATCGCGGCCCTGGACATAGCGCGACCACTGGTGCATACCGGCCTCGCTAATCTCCTCGCCGTAGGTCTTGGCGACGTCGAACTTGCCGTCGGTGTACTCGGCAAAGCCCTTCTCCTTAGGCATGGACTCGATGCCCTCGGAGTGGAGGCAGTTCTCGGTGTCGTCGAGGTCGACGTCATAGGTGAGGTTGCCGATGTTGGGGTTGAGTGAGGCAATATCGTCGGTGAGCCTCATAGCGATCCACTGGTGGCCGGAAAGCGCTGCAAACAACCAGGTCTCGTTGTTGTCGGCAATGATGATCTGGTCGCTGGAGCAGACGCCCTGCTCGTCAATCAGGCTGCCGAGGAGCTCGACACCCTCGCGGGCCGTGGCGCTCTCGCCCAGAATGACGCTGGCGTAGTTGTACTCGCCGATGCCGGTCTCCTCGGTGACGGGGTCGGCTTCCTCTGCCTTCTCGTTATAGGAGGTGCTCAGCGTGGCAGAGCAGGAAACGCCCTTTTCGTTGATGCCAGCCTCGGAATATGCGTCGTAACGATCTTCCCACTGAGAGGGGTTGTCGCGAACGAAGGTGTAGCGGTAGGTTGCGCCCTTGGACTTGTACTCAAAGCCGGACTCGACCGAGGTGTACTTGCTGCCGTCCTTGTGTGCGGGCTCGATGCCAAAGTGCTTGATGTAGCGCGGGCCGAAGTCCTCGGAGCGTCCGTAGTACGTGTTGCCGTCTGCCGTGAGCTGGCTGCCCATGTAGATCTGGGTGCAAGCGAGCGCCGAAGTCGGCATGGCCATAATGGCCGCTGCTCCAAATGCAAGGCCGCAGCCGAGCTTCTTGAGCGTGTTGACAGGATGAGTAAACCTCATGATCCCTCCCAACTGTTGAAACCCCGCGAAACCGTACGGAGTTTCAGCTAATAAATACATCTACTAGCCTAAAGGAAGTGTAAAGAGTATTCATTCGACAACAGCTTTTACTCGATGAGCGTGAAGAAATATACGATGAGCGGATAATAATACTCATTTTATTGCTTTAGTTAAATAAAGGCACCCTGCATTTACTGTAGCTGAATAAAGCGCCAGACAATGCTCAAAAAGAAAACTCTCCCGCTGTTTAGGATTTGCATAAACAACGGGAGAGTCGATAACTGGATGAATATCATACCAATGTGGATTTACTTCTTTCGGCGGTGGATCACATTGATGGCGTAACCAACGAGCATGGCCAAGACGATGACGATAAAGCCAATCAGGGGATTGTCGTTCATGGGGTCCTCCTATTTTCCGAGCGGTGAAAAATCGTCGACGATGAGGTCGAGACATTGCGGCAGCGCGCGAGCGCCAAAGACGCCGGAGTTGCTGGAGATGATCTCTCCATCGAACTGTATACCCAGCGATGGCGTGCAGGTGATCTTGGCTTCCTTGGTCTGGATGATCTTAAACTGCGGACGGCCGAGCACTTTGCCAGCGGGGTCGAGCGCGGCGGTAATTACCGTGGGGAGCAGCTGCATCGTGCGCACGGGCTCAATAACGACGATGTCGACCATGCCGTCGTCCATGCGGCAGTTGGGAAACAGGTTGATGTCGTTTTGGATGACCGAGGTATTGCCTGCCATGCAGCAGATGCCGTCGAGCTCCTCGACAATGCCGTCGTGCTCAATGGTAAAGTGCGCCACCGTGGGGTTGGGCGTGGCGAGCGCGGAGAGGAAGTAGGCGATCTCGCCAATGTCGTTTTTGGCGGGGGCGGCCTTCATCATGATCTCGGCGTCGAAGCCCGAGCCGGCGATGATGATAAAGCCGTGGCGCTTCTCGTTGCCGTTCTCGTCGAGCCAAAAGAGCTCGCCCATGTCCACTTTGACCGTGCGACCGGCGCGGCAAGCCTTGGCAAGCGCCGCTGCCTCGGGGGCATTACCGATGTTGTTAAAGAACAGGCAGGCCGTGCCGGAGGGGAAGACGAGCGTGGGGACACCGCACCCGCGCATTTGGTCGAGCACGTTGGAGACGGTGCCGTCGCCGCCCGAAACGACCACGCGATCAAACTCGCGCACGTCTGCCACGGCGTCCTCGGGTTCCATGCCATCGCCGATAAAGCGCATCACGACCTCGTCGCCGCCCTGCGCGAGGGCGTGCGTGAACGCGTAGATTTCATCTGAGCTGGGGCCCGATGCCGGGTTGTGGATGATAAGGCAGCGCATACTTACGTTCCCGTTCTGTGACTAACCGAGTATAGTTGTAAGGCAATGCCGATATCCTACCCGTGTTTTTCGGGCCTAACCTTATTCGATGGGTTGATATGTACATTTCCACACATCAGGCTCTGCTCGACTTTTGCCAGCGCGCTCGCGAGTTCGACGCGATTGCCGTCGATACCGAGTTTTTGCGCGAGCGCACGTTCCATCCGCGTCTGTGCCTGGTTCAGATTGCCACCCCTGCCGAGAGTGTCGCGGTCGATCCTCTGGTGATCGACGACCTGTCGCCGCTGGCCGAGCTTATGGCCGACGAGAGCGTAACCAAGGTCTTCCACGCCTGCTCGCAGGATATGGAGGTCATGCTCCACACCGTGGGCGTGCTGCCGCGCCCCATTTTTGACACGCAGGTGGCCGCCGCCTTTTTGGGCGAGCGCCAGCAGATTTCCTACGGCGCGCTCGTGCAGACGTTTTGCGGCGTCTCATTGCCCAAGACCGAGTCGCTGACCGACTGGTCGCGCCGCCCGCTGACTGATAAGCAGGTCGAGTACGCGATCGATGACGTCAAGTACCTGATTGTCGCCTATACCGAGATGATGAGTCGCCTGCGCGAGCTGGGCCGGGTGGACTGGGTGCTCGACGAGTTGCGTCCGCTGGCCGACGAGTCGCACTACCGCGCCGACCGCCATGAGGCATTCCGCAAGGTCAAGCGCATCAACTCGTGTAGCCGCCATCAGCTGGGTATCGCGCGCGAGCTTGCCGCTTGGCGCGAGGACCGCGCCGAGCGCCGCAACATCCCGCGCAAGTGGGTCATGTCCGACGATACGCTGCTGGCCCTGGTTAAACGTAATCCCGTTCGTGTTGAGGAGTTCCGCAGCATTCGCGGTACCGACCAGCTGGGGGAGCGCGACGTGGACGGCGCGCTCATGGCCATTAAGCGCGGTGCGAGCTGCCCACACGATCGCCTGCCGCTCATGGTGCGCGGGCACCGTCAGATTTCGCCGGAGTTGGAGAGTGTGACGGACCTGATGTATGCGCTCATCCGCCTGGTCGCCGAGCGCTCGGGCGTGGCGACCTCGGTCATCGCCTCGCGCGATGACCTGGCCGACTACATTGAGCATCCCGAGCAAAGTCCCCTGCGCGAAGGCTGGCGTTTTGAGCTTGTGGGTTCGCGCCTGGACGATTTACTCTCGGGCAATATGGGGCTGACGGTCAAAGATGGCAAAATTGAATTGCTGTAAGGAAGCCTAGTCGGCTGAGTGGGTAAAATGCCTCCAACGTGTAACTCGATTCGAAGGAATTCGCATGCCCTATTACTATGGATACGGCTTTGGCATCGACCCGCTGTACCTGCTGGTTGTTCTTGTCTGTACCGTGCTCGGTCTTGCCGCGCAGAGCTATATCAACTCGACGTATAAAACCTGGTCCAAGGTTCGTTCGGACGGCGATACGGGTGCCATGGTCGCTCGCCGCATGCTCGACGCCAACGGCTGTAACGCCGTGGGTATCAAGGGTGTCGCCGGTGAGCTCACCGACCATTACAACCCGCAGGATAACAACCTGTATCTCTCGGACGCTAACCGTTCGGGCGGATCGGTCGCAAGCGTTGCAGTGGCCTGCCACGAGGCGGGTCATGCCGCCCAGCGTCAGAGCGGTTACGCCATGATGAAGGTTCGCACCGCCCTGGTCCCGGTCGTCAACTTTACCCAGAACACCTGGACCATCGTGTTGCTCTTGGGCCTGTTTATGAACATCGCCGGGCTCACGACCCTCGCATTGATCTTCTTCTCGTTTAGTGTGCTGTTCCAACTCGTTACGTTGCCTGTCGAGATCGATGCCAGTCGCCGCGCCGTGGCGTATATCGAGCAGTCGGGCATGAGTTCCAAGCAGGTCAACGGTGCCAAGAAGGTGCTGACGGCAGCCGCGCTCACCTACGTGGCGGCGGCGCTCACCTCGATTATTCAGCTGCTCTACCTGATGGCCCGCTACAACAGAAACTCCAACCGATAACAAATTGGCTTGACAGGCGCCGCGGAGATTCTTGTCCCCGCGGCGCTGTACTATGTGTTGGACTTGAATCTGCGCAGGGTCGAAGCCCTTGTGCTCGATAACGAAAGGAGGCTGCGTGGCAGGCTGGAATCTAACCGGCAATGCCGTTTCCGCCGAGTTCGACGGTTCGGACGATCAGGAGCGCAAGGAGCTCAGCGTGAGCCAGGCAGTGGAGATCGCCGCCGGTGCGCTCGATGCCATTCCGCAGCTGAGCGTTCTGGGCGAGGTCACAGGTTTTCGTGGTCCTAACGCCCGAAGCGGTCACTGCTACTTCCAGATCAAGGACGACTCGGCCGCCGTCGACTGCATTATCTGGAAGGGCGCCTATCTCAAGCGCACCTTCGATCTGCGCGATGGCATGCAGGTGAGCTTTAAGGGCAGCTTCAATCTCTATAAGCCCACGGGTCGCATGAGCTTTGTTGCCCGCTCATTTTCGTTGGCGGGGGAGGGTCTGCTGCGTCAACAAGTGGCGCAACTGGCCGAAAAGCTACGCCGCGAGGGCCTGATGGACGAAGCGCGCAAGCGCCGCATCCCGGTGTTCTGCTCCCGCGTGGCGGTCGTCACCTCGCTTTCGGGTGCCGTAATCGACGACGTCAAGCGCACGCTGCGCCGTCGCAACCCGCTCGTCGAGCTCGTTTGCGTGGGTGCCAAGGTTCAAGGTGAGGGTGCGCCGGCAGAGCTCATTGAGGGCTTGCGCCGCGCCGCTTCCATTGCGCCGGCGCCCGACTGCATCTTGCTGGTGCGCGGCGGCGGCTCCTTCGAGGACCTCATGACCTTTAACGACGAGGAGCTTGCCCGCGCTGTGGCGGCCAGTCCCGTGCCTGTGGTGACCGGCATTGGCCATGAGCCCGATACCTCGATCTGCGACATGGTGAGCGACCGCCGGGCCTCCACGCCCACGGCCGCGGCAGAATCGGTGGCGCCGGCTATGACGGAGTTGGCCGATGTGCTCGAGGCGCGCCATCAGCGTCTGGGTGCCGCGATGGCATCGATGATTGGGTCGGCCCAGGTCGACCTGGAGATGCTCGATCAGCGCGGTCGCCGTGCCTGGGATACCTATACGGCTCGCTTGGGCGATGCGCTCGATGCGGCCGCATGCCGCCCGTGCCTCAACGACCCAACGTTTATGGTCGAGCGTCGCGAGTCTGAGCTTGCGCTGACTGCCGATCGACTGTCGGGCGCCATAACGCGTTCGGTTGGGGCCTTCCGCTCCAACTTCGAGCGTCTGCCCGAGCGCTTGATCGCAAGCACCTCGGGGCTCGATGGCAAACGCCATGCGCTCACGCTTGCGAGTTCCCGTCTGGAGCATCAGGGGCGCACAATGCTCAACAAGTCAGCTTCCGACTTGGGCCGTGCAGCGGCTTCGCTCGATGCCCTGTCGCCGCTCAAGGTACTTGCCCGCGGCTATTCCATCGCGTACAGCGATGATGGTGTGGCTACGAGCGCCAAGAGCTTTAAGCCCGGCGATGCCATCCGCGTGCGTATGGCAGACGGCAACGTGGCTGCAACGGTCGATACGGTCGAGTAACCCGCGTTTCATAGCGATAAACCTTTAGGAAAGGAAACAGATATGGCAGAGAAGACCCCGGTCGAGCAGCTTACGTACAAGCAGGCCTCGCAGGAGCTGGAGCTCATCATCCGCAGCCTGGAGTCGGGCGATATGGAGCTCGAGGAGTCGCTCGAGAGCTATACCCGCGGCGTCGAGCTCCTCAAGAGCCTGCGCACCCGCCTGTCCGATGCCGAGCAGAAGGTCTCGGTGCTTCTTAAGGACGTCGACGGCAACGACGTGCTCGCCGACGGCGAAGCCGCCAACACCGACGACAACCTCTCGTTCTAACCATCCTGACCAAATATAATTACCTTGGTCTGTGAGAAAGGAACCAACCATGTGTGATTGCATCTTCTGCAAAATCGCCAACCACGAGATCCCCTCGACCGTTGTCTATGAGGACGACCAGGTCATCGCGTTCGACGACCTCAATCCCCAGGCGCCGGTCCACACGCTCGTGATTCCCAAGAAGCACTACAGCGACATCGCCGACAACGTACCGGCCGAGACCATGGGCGCCATGGCTCACGCCATCCAGGAGGTCGCTAAGGCCAAGGGCCTGGAGGACGGTTTCCGCGTCATCTCCAATAAGGGCGTCAACGCCGGCCAGACCGTCATGCACTTCCACATGCACGTTCTCGGCGGCAAGAACCTGGGCGAGAACCTCATCTGAGGGCGCGTAGGCCGTCGACTTGGCTGCCTTTGGAGTAATCTATGCAGCTTTCTCAACTCGAATACCTTCAAGCTGTAGCGAACTATGGCGGCGTGCGCAAAGCAGCTCGCGCCGTTCACGTGAGTCCGCAGGCCGTTTCGTCGGCAATAAAAAAGTTGGAATCTGAGTATCAGATTGTTTTGCTCGACCGATCGGCGGGGGAGGCTGTTTTGTCTCCGGCGGGCAGAGAATTTGCGCGTCGTGCACGCGTGATCCTGGCGCAAGTCGACGATCTCAAAAAGTACGCTCGATCGGGGAACGGCGGCGTTTCGCCCGACGGCCATTTCCGTCTTTACGCCCCCTGCCTTCATGGGCGGGGGCGCCTTTTTTCCGAAAACTGGTACGACTCGTTTGAAAGCTCGCACCCTCAGATTCATCTTGATGTGTGGCATCAGCCAACGGCAACATGCTTTGAATCACTTATACTTGGAATTTCGGACGCGGCTATCTCGTTTGAGGAACCACGGGACAGCGTCCTTTCTTCAAAATATATGGGTGAAAAGGAGCTCAGGGTTCTTTCATGTCCAGCTGGTCATGAATCTGTTGACGCTATGACCATTCGTGAGTTACTGGGCGGCAGGCTTGCTGTTCCCATTAATTTGTCACCTTGTCTCAATGCAATCAATCAATGTCCCGAAGCTCAGCTGGTTAATTTCCGCTTTCGCGATGTCGAATACGGAAACAGGGCGCAGGCTGAGTTTCTTCAAGCCGGGGGATTGATATTGAGTTTTTCTGGCTCTTCTCTCGCATCGGATGGATCGGAAGTGAGCGAGTGCTCCATTGAAGCCTCACATGACGTAGCCTTGCCCATCTACTTTTGCTATCGACAAAATGCCTGGACCGATCGACACCAGACGGTATTTCTTCACCTATTGCGTCATCTCGCTTCGTGAGGCCATTTGGCCTCGTGTCGTCAAGTGAATGTTGACGCCCTGCAACACATAGCTGACAGCTTTGCCCTCATGCTTTTCCAAGATTTCGATTTAGATTGCTGACTCTTGGAGGGCGGAGCATGAAAAATCGTACGATTTTGCTTTATATGATGTTCGTTTTCCTGTCGAACTTCAGCACCATCTTGTATTTCCTAACTGTCTACCTTGAGTTCGTTGGGCTTTCGATGGTAGCGATTTCTAGCATGATGATTGCATATCAAGTGAGCAAGTTCATCCTTGAAGTTCCCACTGGCTATATTGCTGATAGGTTTGGACGAAAGACAAGCGGTCTCGTTGGCGTCGTGGGAATGCTTGGATACTACGCCGCCCTGCTTTTCGTCCGTTCTCCTCTGCTTTTAATCGGCGCGTTTGCTCTCAAAGGTTTTGCCGTTGCATGTGTGAGCGGATCCATCGAAGCGATTTACATTGACAGAGCCTCTCAGGACCAGCTCGTAAGACTTAATGTCGTTGAGCGATTTGTTTTCTATGCCTCTTATGCCATCTCCGCTTGCGTGGGCGGTTTCATTTCGTCTGCCGGTGCATATCTCATTGGTCTTTCGGCAGATATCATCGCAATGGTGTTGACGTTGGTTGTTGTTGTCTGCATTCCAGAGATGCGAAGAGGGGGCACTGCGGGGACACCTGAGCGTGGAATTAGCCCGAAGATGATCGGTGCCGCTATTGCGTGTAACGGAATTCTTCGTTCAGCGTTCATCATGGACTGTTCTCAAGCATTTGCTTTTGTCGCCCTGGAAGACTTTTTCTCACTGCTGCTTGTGGGCCGCGGAATGAATGCCGTCGCTTCGGGTGTGATCATTGCGGTCCAGCTCCTTGCCTCGGCCTCCATGGGGCTTATTGTGCCCAGTGTGATTGCTCATGTCGACAAGAGCCGTTTTGCGCGTATTTGCGGCATCGTGCGCCTTTCCCTGACTGCTCTATTTTTGATTCCCTTTACTCCGATCTATTTGCTGCCCGTGTTCTATGTGTTGCAGACGGTCGCCTACTCGTTATTTGCTCCAATTAAATACTCAATTTTTCAAAATGCCGCCGATTCTTCGATGCGCTGTTCACTGATTTCGGTTCAAAGTCAGATGGTGGCGGTGGGTGCCATCCTTTTCTATCTGTTCAATGCTGCGTTGGGCAGCATCGCGGACATTCGAGTCATATTGCTTGTCGCGCTCGGGATTTCTTCTTTGGTGTATATCCCCGCGCTATTTCGTCTTACAAGTCAAAGGCCATGCGTATTTAGGCACCGATAACTTATATATCAACGCAATAAACCCGAGCGCGAGGGCGTTTGGGTTTATTATTGAAGCGTATGTAACCTGGCGGCGCCACACCGCCTGTTAGTAGGGAGACACATGAACGTTCTGGTCGTCAACGCAGGATCTTCGACCCTTAAGTATCAGGTCATCGATACCAAGTCCCACAAGGTGTCCGCAAAGGGCTCCTGCGAGCGCGTCTGCTTTACCGGCGGTACCTTCACCCACGCTGCCAACGGTTCCAAGAAGGTGACCGAGAACATCGAGTTCCCCGACCACAAGGTCGCCATCGAGGTCGTCCTGAAGGATCTCGAGGCCAACGGCGTCAAGATCGAGGGCATCGGCCACCGTATCGTTCAGGGCGGTTGGTACTTCGGCGATTCCTCCCTCGTCGACGAGGACGTCCTCGCCAAGATCCGCGAGGTCGCTCCGCTCGCCCCGCTGCACAACAACCCCGAGGCCAACGTTATCGAGTACTGCCTCGAGCAGTATCCCGACCTGCCCAACGTCACGGTCTATGACACCGCTTTCCACTTCAATATGCCCGAGGTCGCCAAGACCTACGCCCTGCCCAAGGACGTCTGCGACAAGCTGCACATCCGTAAGTACGGTGCCCACGGCACCAGCTACCGCTACATCTCCAAGAAGGTTGCCGAGATGACCAACGGCGAGGCCCGCAAGGTCGTCGTGTGCCACATCGGTTCCGGTGCCTCCTTGTGCGCCATCGAGGACGGTAAGTGCATGGACACCACCATGGGCTTGACGCCGCTCGACGGTGTCATGATGGGCACCCGCTGCGGTTCCATCGACCCTGCTACCGTGTGCTACCTGCAGCGCGAAGGCGGCTACACCTTCGACGAGGTCGACGAGATGATGAACAAGAAGTCCGGCCTTTTGGCTGTGACCGGCGGCAAGACCAACGACTGCCGCAACGTTGAGGAGCTCGCCGCTGCCGGCGACCCCGAGGCTCAGCTCGCCTTCGATATGTTCGTCTACAAGATTGCCGCCAAGGCCGCCGAGATGGCCACTTCTATGTGCGGCATGGACACCCTGGTCTTTACCGCCGGCATCGGCGAGCACGCTCCCGCTGTCCGCGCTGGCGTGGCCGACCGTCTGGCCTTTATGGGCGTCAAGATGGACCATGCCCGTAACGCCCTGCGTGGCGACGGCGCTTGGTGCCTGTCTGCCAAGGATTCCAAGGTTAAGATCTTCGTCATCCCCACGGACGAGGAGTTCATGATCGCTTCCGACGTCGAGCGCATCGTCAGCGGTAAGTAATTGATGCAAGGGGAGGGGACTGGATGGCCTTGCGCCGTTCAGCCCCCTTTTATGCTCTTTGGGCGAAGAGCTTAATAGATATTTATTGAATTCTGATAACTTCTTATTAAAGGTACGGCCGCCTTATAGGTTTGCCGACCGTACTGTAATCACGAAGGAGTCTCATGAACGTACTTGTTGTCAACGCCGGCAGCTCGAGCCTTAAATATCAGCTTTTGGATACCGATACCCGCGAGGTTTTCGCCAAGGGCAACTGCGAGCGTATCGGATCGGAGATGGGCATCTTTGGTCACTCCGAGAACGGTGGCACCAAGCAGACCGAGGAGGTTCCCTTCCCCGATCATCGCTCTGCTATCGCTCGCGTGCTCGAGGAGCTCGAGAAGACCGACTTTACGATCGATGGCATTGGGCATCGCATCGTTCAGGGCGGTTGGCACTTCGATGATTCCGCGGTCGTCGACGATGAGGTCATGGCTAAGATCCTTGAGGTGGCCCCGCTCGCCCCGCTGCACAATTACGGCGAGGCCGCGGCAATCGAATATTGCCGCGAGAAGTATCCGGAGCTGCCCAACGTGGCCGTCTTCGACACCTCGTTCCACATGACCATGCCCGAGGTTGCCTACACCTACGCCCTGCCCAAGGACGTGTGCGACAAGTATCACGTGCGCAAGTACGGCGCCCACGGTACGAGCCACCGCTATGAGTGGATGATGGCCAAGGAGATCCTGGGCTCGCGCTGCCACCGCCTGCTTTCGTGCCACCTGGGCAACGGCGCCTCGCTCGCAGCCATCGAGGACGGCGTGTGCCGCGACACCACGATGGGCCTCACGCCGCTTGACGGCCTGATAATGGGAACCCGCTGCGGCTCTATCGACCCGGCTACCGTGTGCTACCTGCAGCGCGAGGGCGGCTACAGCTACCAGGAAGTCGACGACATGATGAACAAGCAGTCTGGTTTGCTTGCCATCTCGGGTATCTCCAACGACGCCCGTGACATCCGCACGCGCGCTTCCGAGGGTGATGAGCGCTGCCTGCTCGCCTTCGATATGTTCGCCTACAAGGCTATGCAGCAGGCCGGCTCCATGATCGCTTCCATGGCGGGCGTGGATACCATCACCTTCACTGCCGGCATCGGTGAGAACGACTGGTCGATTCGTAAGGCCTTCTGCGACTGCTTTGAGTGGCTGGGCGTGCGCATCGACAACAACAAGAACCGTGAGGCCGTGGGCAACGGGCCTCAGGTCATCAGTGCCGCCGGTTCCGCCGTCACGGTCATGGTCATCCCCACCGACGAGGAATACATGATCGCCCACGACGTCGAACGTCTGACCAAGAACAACTAACGCGCGCATTTGCAAGTAAACGAAAGGCCTCCTGAACAGCAGCTCGGGAGGTCTTTTTGCTGGCAGGCGAAAATTCCAGTCCCAAAGTGACCATTGCCAGCAACGCCTACGCTCCCAGCAGCGGTACCCGATCATTCAGATTTTCAGCCCCAGCTCGTAGCCAAGCCGCCGTCCACTCCAGATGCCCTGACTGCCACGTTGCGGCAGGGACCCTACAGGGTAAAGCTCTGAAAACAATCCGCAGGACGCATGAAACCCCCGCCGCACGAAGTGCGCAGCGGGGGTTTCATGCATGTCCGAGGACGTTTTCAGAGCTTTACCCTGTAGGGTCCCGAGGGGATACGTCCGCTACTCAGCCATCTGAGCCTGGACGGCGGTGATGGCCACGACACCCACGATGTCGTCGGCAGAGCAACCGCGCGAAAGGTCGTTAACCGGCTTGGCGATGCCCTGCAGGATGGGGCCGTAAGCGTCGGCGCCGGCGAAGCGCTGGACCAGCTTGTAGCCGATGTTGCCGGCCTCGAGGTCGGGGAACACGAGCACGTTGGCCTTGCCGGCAACGGAGGAGCCGGGAGCCTTGAGCTGGGCGACGGTGGGAACGATGGCGGCGTCGAGCTGCAGGTCGCCATCGATGGCGAGCTCGGGAGCCTTCTCCTTGCAGAACTTCACGGCCTCCTGGACCTTCTTGGCGACCTCGCCGCCGGCGGAGCCCATGGTGGAGTAGGAGAGCATGGCCACGTGCGGCTCGACGTTGCCCATGAAGGTGGACCAGGAGTGAGCGGAGGCGATGGCGATCTCGGAGAGCTCATCGGAGGACGGGTTGATGTTGAGGCCGCAGTCGGCGAAGATCAGCGTGCCGTCGGTGCCGAACTGCGGGGTATCGGTGCACATCACGAAGAAGGCAGAGACCAGCTTGGTGCCCGGGGCGGTCTTGAGGATCTGCAACGCGGGGCGCAGGGTGTCGGCGGTGGAGTGGCAGGCGCCGGAGACCAGGCCGTCGGCGTCGCCCATCTTGACCATCATGGTGCCAAAGTAGGTGGCGTCCATCACCTGGGCGCGAGCCTGCTCGATGGTGACACCCTTTTTGGCGCGGAGCTCGGCAAACTTCTGCGCGTACTCCTCGTGCTTCTCGGCATTGCGCGGGTCGATGACGGTAGCGCCGGGAACGTCGATCTCGTCGGGGTTGCCCAGGATGACGATCTTTGCCAGGCCCTCCTCGATGATCTTGGTGGCGGCGACGATGGTGCGCGGGTCCTCGCCCTCGGGCAGGACGATGGTCTTAAGGTCGGCCTTGGCGGCAGACTTCATACGGTTTAGGAAATCGCTCATGTTACTCCTTACAAGCGTTTCGCTAAGCTCCAGGCGCCCGGCTGTACACGAATAAACCCGCTGCTAGCGGGTTTACCTTTCAATAATGTACGCCGCGGTGCTTGAGCTTTCCTTGTGTGGCAAGCTCATTATAGGACGCATTAGCGCTATAATCGCTCTGATAAATATGTCTCGAAGAATGTTCGAGAAAAGCCCAGCTAACGAGCCCGTGGCTTTTGACAAGGAGTATCGATGCAGATTACCTCAGGCCTGCCTGAAGGCTTTAACGCCGGCGCATACGACATGATTGTCGTCGGTGCCGGTTATGCCGGTGCCGTTTGTGCCCGCCGTCTCGCCGAGACTATCGGCTATCGCGTTGCCGTTCTGGAGCGCCGTAGCCACATTGCGGGTAACGCCTACGACTGCGCTGATGAGGCCGGAATCCTGGTCCACGAGTATGGTCCGCACATCTACCATACCTTTAATGAGCGCGTCCACAATTTCCTGTCGCGCTTTACCAAGTGGACGGACTACCAGCACAAGGTACTTGCCAACATCAACGGCACCCTCATGCCCGTGCCCTTTAACCACGCGAGCCTCAAGCTCGCCTTTGGCGATGAGCGCGGCGAGGAGCTGTATCAGAAGCTCGTGGAGACCTTTGGCAAGGACGTCAAGGTGCCCATCATGGAGCTGCGCAAGAAGAACGACCCGGATCTTGCCGAGGTTGCCGATTACGTCTACGAGAACGTCTTTTTGCATTACACCATGAAGCAGTGGGGTCAGACACCCGACCAGATCGATCCCTCGATCACCGGCCGCGTTCCCGTCTTTGTGGGCGACGATGACCGCTACTTCCCGCAGGCTCCCTTCCAGGGCATGCCGCAGGACGGCTATACCGCGCTGTTCGAGCACATGCTCGACCACGATCTGATTGATGTGTTCTGCGACGTGGACGCCCGCGACCTCTTCGAGATCGACGAGACCACCGTCAAGATCGACGGTAAGGTCTATGGCGGCGAGATCGTCTACACCGGTCCGCTCGACGAGCTGTTCAACCTCGACCTGGGCGCTCTGCCGTACCGTACGCTCGACATGAAGTTCGAGACGCTCGATATGGACCAGTTCCAGCCCGTGGGCACCGTCAACTACACCACGAGCGAGGATTACACGCGTATCACCGAGTTCAAGAACATGACCGGTCAGGTCCTGCCCGGCAAGACCACCATCATGAAGGAGTATTCCAAGGCCTATACGCCCGGCTCGGGCGAGACGCCCTATTACGCCATTCTGGAGCCCGAGAACCGCGAGCTCTATGAGCGCTATCTTGAGCGCGTCCAGAATCTGACGAACTTCCACCCGGTGGGTCGCCTGGCCGAGTATCGTTACTACGATATGGATGCCGTGACCAACTCTGCCCTCGATCTTTCGGATGAGATTATCGCCTGCCATGCATAAAGTCATATCATTCGGTATTCCCTCGTATAACGCCGCCAAGGACATGGACCATTGCATCACCTCCATTCTGGAGGGGAGCAATTACGCCACCGATATCGAGATCATCATCGTCGATGACGGATCCAAGGACGAGACGGCGGCTAAGGCCGACGAGTGGGAGACACGTTATCCCGGCATCATTCGCGCGGTGCATCAGGAGAACGGCGGCCACGGCATTGCCGTCCTTTCGGGCTTGCGCGAGGCACAGGGCACCTACTACAAGGTCGTCGACTCGGACGACTGGCTCGATGGTGCGGCCCTGTCGACCATGCTTTCGATCCTGCGCGGTTTTGAGGAGCGCGACCAGCGCGTCGACCTCTTTATCTCGAACTATGTGTACGAGAAGGTTTACGAGGGTACGCACACCGCTATTGGCTACAAGTTTGCCCTGCCGCGAAAAAAGATCTTTACCTGGGACCAGATTGGCCATTTCCGTCTGGACCAGAATCTGCTTATGCACAGCCTGTGCTATCGCACGGATGTGCTGCGCGCGTCCAATCTGCCTATGCCGCCGCACACGTTCTATGTAGACAACATCTACGCCTACGTGCCGCTACCGCGCTGCAAGACCATGTACTACGCCGACATCGACCTCTATCGCTACTTTATCGGCCGTGAGGGCCAAAGCGTCAACGAGGCCACGATGGTCAAGCGTCTGGACCAGCAGTTCCGCGTGACGCGCATCATGATGGAGTCGTTCCACCTGTACAGCGATGTCGAGTCGTCGCGTCTGCGCTCCTACATGATGGGCTATTTCACCATGATGATGGCAATCTGCTCGGTGCTTACTAAGCTTTCCGACGAGGATTGTGCCGACGAGCGCCTGAAGACGTTGTGGAGTGATTTAAAGGCCTATGACGAGCGTATGTATCGTCGTGCACGCTACGGTGTGGTCGGCTTCTTCACCAACCTGCGCGGTCGGGCTGGTGACAAAACCACGCTTGGCTTATACCGTCTTGCCTCAAAGATCTTCAAATTCAACTAGTTGCTGAACAATCGCTGCTGATAGGTTGACTGGGCCCCTTGGCCTTTAGTTTGCTACTGCGAACAGTCCTGCTCGCACGGAAAGCACATTAAGTGCTTTCCGGCTCGTGCGGAACTTGTATCAAACTAAAGGCCAAGGGACCTCTGCTATAAGAATCGATTGTCAGGCAGCTGAATTTTGAAGATCTTAGACGCGCGGTACACAGGGGCCTGGGCTGAAAAGAATTAGGTTGGAAGTCGGTCGGAGACGGGCGGGCATTACGTTTGTCGCGAGTTCCGCATGCAAAGAAGGCCACTTAATGTGGCCTTCGTCTTGCATAGGACTGTAGAGCAGCAAACGTAATGCCCGCCCGCCTCCGACCGACGGTCGAGTGAGATTACTTCGCGGCGCCGGGGATGCCGTGGGAGGTTTTGGCGCTTTTGGCTCCGTTTACGATGGCGGTCTGTAGGGCCCTTACGGCGAGCATGCCCAGCAGGTCTAGGGGAACGGCGGCGCTAGCCTGGGCGCCCAACTTGCCGCTGGCGAGGGTGTAGATGGTGTCGCCGTCGTTGGTGGTGTGCGTGGGGCGGATGGCGTGCGCATAGGCGTCTGCGGCCATTTGGGACACCTTGGTGGCCTGGGCCTTAGTGAGCTCCACATTGGTGACGATGCAGCTGATGGTGGTGTTGGTGCGATCGAGCGGCATCTGCATAGATCCGGCGGCGGCAAAGGCGGCGAGCTCCATGTCGACGATCTGGTCGCTATCGGCCGCGGCGCGCATGCCCGCCACCCATTCGCCAGTGGTCGGGTCGACGACGTTGCCGCAGGCGTTGACCGAGACCACGGCGCCCACCTTGACGGGGCCGAGTGCCACGGCAGCAGCTCCGAGGCCGGCCTTCATGCAGGTGGCAGGTCCCATGAGTTTGCCTACGGTGGCGCCGGTGCCGGCACCCACATTGCCCTGCTCGAGCGAGGCAGGGGTGTGGTCGAGCGCCTCGCGCACGGCGGCGATACCGGCCTCAATGTCGGGGCGCACGGTGGGGTCGCCAAAGGCGAGGTCGAAGATGCAACTGGAGCACACGATAGGCACCTGCGTGGGACCGACGGGCAAGCCGATGCCGCGGCTCTCAAGCTCGCGGGCGACGCCGCTTGCGGCTTCGAGGCCAAAGGCCGATCCGCCCGAAAGGCAGACGGCGTGGACCTTATCGACGGTGTTTTCGGGGCGCAGCAGGTCGGTCTCGCGCGAAGCGGGAGCGCCACCGCGTACGTCAACGCCACCGGTGGCACCCTCGGGCGCCACGATTACGGTGCAGCCGGTGCCAGCCTCCTCGTCCGTATAGTTGCCAAAGCAAAAGCCATCGACGTTGCAAACATCGATGGCTTCGAGCAGTGTGTCCATATTTTCTCCTATCGGTTTTCCGCCGGGCCTTATGCCCGGTCGGGATCCGTACGGTACGGCAAAATTGTAGGCGCTGGGGGATACCCAGCGCCAGATGCAATTACGAGAGTTTTTGAATCGCGCGTGCGACGCGGGCGATGGGCAAGCCCACCACGTTGTAGAAGTCACCCGAAATGTCGTGCACGAGCATGCGGCCGCCTGTGCCCTGGATGCCGTAGGCTCCGGCCTTGTCCATGGGTTCGCCGGAGGCAACATAGCGCTCGATTTGCTCCTCGGTAAGCTCATAGAACGTCACGTCGGTCACATCGACAAACGACAGGCTCTCGGCAGCATGCGGAGCTGTAGCGTCGCCGGCTTTAACGATGCAGGCGCCGGTCGCCACCTGGTGAGTGCGACCCGAAAGCTCGCGGAGCATGGTGCGCGCCTCGTCCTCGTTTGCCGGCTTACCCAATATTTGGCCGTCAAAGGTGACAATAGTATCGGCCGCGACGGTCAGTTCGTTGGGCTCGGCATGCTCGGCCGCGACGGCAGCAGCTTTGGCACGCGCCAAGCGCTCGACGAGCGTAAGCGGAGCTTCGCCATCAAAAGGCGTTTCATCGATGTCTGCGGGAATTACGCGAATGTTATAGCCCGCCTCGCGCATCAGCTCTATGCGGCGCGGCGATTGCGAAGCCAAAATCATAGTTGGATACCCTCGGCGACCTTCTCGACGGCCTTTTCGCCGGCGAGCGTGCGCAGCAGCTCCAAGGCAAAGGGGAGTGACTGTGCCATGCCGCTGGCAGTGATGATATTGCCGTCTTGCGTGACCTTCTCGCCGGTATAGGTGCCCTCGGGGAAGCTCTTCTCAAAGCCGGGGAAGCACGTGGCGCGGCGTCCCTCGAGTAGACCAAGCTCGCCTAGGATAAACGGGGCGGCGCAGATTGCGGCAACGTGCTTGGTCGCGGCGAAATCGCAGACTACGTCGCAGACGCGCTGGTCGGCGCGCAGGTTGGTGGCTCCGGGCAGGCCGCCGGGCAGCACGACGCAGTCGTACTCGTCAAAGTTGATTTCGTCAAAGAGCGCATCGCAGGTTACGGGAATCTGCAGCGAGCTCACGACCTCGCGCGTGGGCATGATCGAGACGAGCGTGGCGCGCACGCCGCCGCGACGCATGACGTCGACCATGGTCAGGCATTCAATCGTTTCAAAGCCATCGGCGGCGAGAACGGCAACGCTGGGCATGAGGGTTCCTTTCGTAAGGCGGCATACAATTAGCCGTCTTATACCCCGAAGACATGCGCTTGCCACGCTCGATTTCCCAATGTTTAAAAAGGGACGGGGACTAAATAATCATTTGGTACAAATTGATTATTTAATCCCCGTCCCAGAAAAATCATCGGGCGTGGCCTTGGGCAAACAGTCTAGTTGCGCCTAAGGTGGACGACGGTCTCGCAGTGGAAGGTTTGTGGGAACAGGTCGACTGGCGTGATCTTTACGGGGAAGAAGGTGCCTTCTTCGACAAAGCGTTTGAGATCGCGCGCCAGGGTGGCCGGGTCGCAGCTCACGTAGGCGACATCGCGAGCACTCGTGCTGGCGATAAGGTCGATCGCCTCGGGGGCGAGGCCTGCGCGTGGCGGGTCGACCACCAAGACGTCGGCATCCTGGTCGGGGAACTCGCGCACCGCGTCTCCGCCAATGACGTCGACGTTATCAAGCTTGTTGATCTCCAGGTTACGGCGCAGGTCGCGCACGGCGGGGCCGTAGGCCTCGACGGCGGCGACAAAGTCGCAGCGGCGGGCGAGCGGCAGGGTAAAGGTGCCGGCACCACAGTACAGGTCCACGGCAAGCTCGTCTTCCTTCGGGTCGAGTGCTTCCATGACAAGCTCGATCAAAATCTCGGCACCCTTGGTGTTGACCTGGAAAAAAGACGGGGCAGACAAGCGCATCTGACCCTCGGCGATATTCTCGGTCCATGAGCCCTCTCCGGCGAGCATTTCGACCTTGGAGACACGGCGGGCCTTCTTTTCGCCCTTGCTCATCACGCGCACGATGCTCGTGGGGTGAGCGGCGTCCGCCAGCACGCGGGAGACCTGCGAGCGCGGAAAAGAGCCTGTGGGCGTCCAGAGTGCGACCTCGAGTGCCTTGGTGCGGCGTGATGCGCGAATGCCCACGCGTTCGAGCCCCAAGTCATGGCTGCCGCTTAGATAGTTGAGTGCGCCGACGACCGATTTGAGCGCCTTCGGGAAGCGCTTGTCGAACAGCGGGCACGTATCGACGGTCACGATTTTGCTGGGGTCGACACCGTGCATGCCAAGACGCACGCGACCGTTGACGACGGTCGGTTCGAGCTCGATTTTATTGCGGTAGCCCCAGTCGTCCTTGGTGTGGCAGATGGGCTGTACCAACTCATCGACCTGCTCAGGAGCGAACTTGCCGATGCGCTCGAGCGTGGAGCGCAGGTTTTGCTCCTTGGCGGCGAGCTGTGCCGTGCGTGAGAGATTGCCCCACGAGCAGCCGCCGCAGATGCCCACGAAGGGGCAGGGAGGCTGAATGCGATCGGGGCTTGGCTCCAGAATCTCGGTGGTGCGGGCACGCATGAACGACTTGCCGTCCTGTACGACCTCGGCCTCGACGGTGTCGCCTGCCACGGCGCCCTGCACAAAGACGGCCTTGCCGTTGTCGGCGTGCGCCAGCCCGTCGGCGCCGTAGGTCATCGATTCTATAGTGAGCTTCATATTCCTGCCTGTCATTCGCGTTGTTATTCGCACCATGGTAGCAGGGAAAAGCGCCCCGCATCCGAGGCTTTCCTCAAATGCGGGGCGCTTCTACAAACGACTATTTCGTCTTGCCGGTAATGAGCGTCTTAAGACCCAGGCCGATCAGGCCCAGGCCTATGCGCACGCGACCGGGGCGATGGCGCTCGATGGCCTTGGTCTTGCCGGCGGGCTTATCGCGACGGGCGCTCGTCTCGGGTGCGGGCTTGGTGACCTGCGGCTCGGGCTGAGGTGCAGGTGCAGGCTTGGGCTCAATGACGGTCGCCTGGACCTCTTGGACCTTGGGTGTGGCCGGCTGCGGCTCAGGAGCAGGGGCGGGCTTTGCCTCGGCGGCGGGCTCCGGAGTCGCAGTAGCGGCCTCGGGCGCTTTCTCCACGGCGGGCTCTGCGGCAGCCTCGGGCTCATTCACCGGGAGAGCGGCAACCGCTTCCGGTTTGGCAGCCGCCCCATGTTCAATCTCGTCCTGGATAACTTTTTCGGCCACACGTTCCTTCTCCTGTGCGCGCTGCTGCGCGGCGGCCTCGGCGTTGCGATACGCGCGCTCCAGCAGAGCTTCCTGCGAGTTGAAGGGTTTCTCGTCCTCTTTGCGCTCCACCGGAACCCAGGTGCCGTCACTCGTCAGGCTGCGTGCCTTCACGTTGTCGCGCAGCTGCATGCCCATGTACTCGTGCACCAGGGCGCGGCAGGTGGGGTCGAGCACGGGGAAGGCGATCTCCACGCGGTGCTCGGTGTTGCGCGTCATCATGTCTGCCGAGCTCAGGTAGATCATGTCCGAGTCCACGCCAAAGGCATAGACGCGCGCATGCTCCAAAAAACGTCCGACGATGGATCGCACGTGCACGTTCTCGGTCTTGCCCGGAACACCGGGCTTGAGGCACGAGATGCCGCGAATGATCATGTCCACGCGCACGCCGGCACACGATGCCTCGGCAATCTTGTCGATGACCTCGCGGTCGGTAAGCGAGTTGAGCTTAAAGAACACGCGGGCGGGCTCGCCGACAAGGGCGCGCTGAATCTCGCGGTCCAGGCCGCGCATGATGAGCGGCTTGAGGCCCACGGGAGCCACGCCCAGGAAGCGGTAGTCGCCGCGCAGGTTGCCCAGCGACAGGTTGCGGAAGAACAGGTTGGCGTCCTCGCCGATGCCGGGATGCGCGGTCATGAGCATAAAGTCGCTGTAGAGCTTGGCCGTCTTCTCGTTAAAGTTGCCGGTACCCAAAAGCGTCAGGCGGGTAAGCGCCATGCCCTCGCGATAGGTGAGCTGGCAGATCTTTGAGTGGCACTTAAAGCCCTCGGAGCCGTAGATAACGGTGCAGCCGGCCTCTTCCAGGCGCTCGGCCCATTCGATGTTGTTTTGCTCGTCAAAGCGGGCACGAAGCTCCATGAGCACCGTGACCTCTTTGCCGTTTTCGGCAGCATCGATGAGCGACTCGCACAGACGGCTCTGCTTTGCCACGCGGTAGAGCGTGATGCGCAGCGAGATACACTCGGGGTCATAGGCTGCTTCGTGCACCAGGTCCAAGAACGGGTTCATTGCCTCGTAAGGGTAAAAGAGCAGCTTGTCGTGCTGCAGCACCTGCTCGCGGATGGAGCGGGCCATATCGATGGTGGGATTGGGCTGCGGCTTAAACGGCGTAAAGAGGAGCTCATTGCGCAGGTGCTCGGGAATCTTACCCTCAATGCCAAAGACGTAGCCAAGGTCAAGGGGGATATCGCAGGTAAAGACCGAGCGGCGAGAAAGCTCGAGCGCCTTGCGGATGGTCTTGAGCGTTGCCTTCTCGAGCGAGCCCGATACGGCGAGCACCACCGGCTGCAGGCGCAGGCGCTTCTTGAGGATGCGCTTCATGTGCTGGCGGTAATCCTCTTCCTCCTCGACGCCTTCGCCGTCCGGGTCGATATCGGCATTGCGGGTGACGCGGATCAGCGCGCGGTCCAGCGGCTTATAGGAGCCAAAGCAACTGTCCAGGCAGGCGAGGATGACGTCCTCGAGCAAGATGTAGGAGTAGGTGCCGGTGGGCGAGGGGATCTCGACCACGCGGTTCATCGAGGTGGGAATCTCGATAAGGCCCAGCAGGCTCTCCTCGTCGGTGACGCCGTCCAGGCCACAAGCCAGATAGAGTGCGCCGTTGCGCAGGTTGGGGAAGGGATGGCGCGGGTCAATGACCAACGGCGAGATGACCGGCGACACGTAGGCTTGGAAGTAGCGGGTTACGAAGGTGCGCTCCTCGGGCGTAAGCGAATCGATGCGGGCGCGGTGAACGCCCAGAGCGTCGAGCTTGTCCTCGATGCTCTTAAAGATGGACTCCCAACGGGTAAGGAGCCCGGGCAGCTCTGCCATGACAGCATCGACCTGTTCGGAGGCGGTCATATTGCTCTTGTTGTCGACAGGCTGTTTTTTGAGCTCTGCAAGATCGGACAGGCCGCCCACACGCACCATGAGAAACTCGTCGAGGTTAGACTCGAAAATCGACACGAACTTTAGACGCTCGAACAGCGGAACGGTCTCGTCGAAGGCTTCGTCAAGCACGCGGTTGTCAAAGCGCAGCCAGCTAAGCTCTCGGTTTTGCGTGTACGAGAAGTCGCGCGGCGGCTTGCGCAGCTTAGCGGCCTTTTGTTTCTTTTCGATTTTGCTCGGCATATGCATCTGTCCGTTCAGTCCCCGCAGGGGACGGTAGCCTAACTCTAATTCACTATTGTCTCAATTTAGTCGACCGCTGGCACGGACGTATCGCGTGAACGGTATCTTTACCTACTTCTTACGCTGACAAGCCGAAGCACTAACGTCCGGTGCTTTGAGCAAGCGATCTATATCCTCACTCAACTGGTGAGAATGTATGAATAAGAATGATAGCAAGCTGAATATAATCGAATGTAGGTCGAATCGAGGGCAAGCGTCATTTATATGCAGAAAACCGTTTTCACTATGCAATTTTGAATCATGGATAACTTTGAGTGTTCAAGCTTGATTTCCTAGAAAAATAACGTTTACCTAGGAAAATCTGCTTTACGAAACTGAAGTGCATCATGGGAAATCATATGCGATATACCGTTCATCGTACTTTGCTGACCGTTCGGGGGCGAGGTAGCATTACGAATGGAATTTGGATATAACTAGAGCTGTCAGCAAGCAGCGTCCCATATGGAGGGGCGCTGATACATTCGGCCAGTAAGGCCCGAAAGAAAGGTAGGAGGCCATGACGAAAGGTCTGCACGTGCCTTCCGAGATCGGCAAGCTCAGGAAGGTCTGCCTGCACCGTCCCGGCGACGAGCTCCTCAACCTGCCGCCCGACGAGCTCGAGCGACTCCTGTTCGACGACGTCCCGTTCCTGGAGGTCGCACAGCAGGAGCACGACACCTTCGCCCAGATCCTGAGGGACCAGGGCGTCGAGGTGCTCTACCTCGAGAACCTCGTCGCCGAGGTGTTCGACCAGGTCCCCGGCGCCCGCGCCGAGTTCACCGACCAGTACATCGCCGAGGCCGGCATCCGCGGCCAGCACATGCCGCAGGTCGTCCGCGAGAAGCTGGACTCCATCGAGGACAACCTCGAGTTCGTCAAGAAGACCATGGCCGGCATGACCAAGGCCGAGATCGACATGCCCCTCACGGCGTCCACGACCCTCGACTCCCTGGTCAACTCCGAGTCCGAGTCCGACCTGATCATCGACCCGATGCCCAACCTCTACTTCACCCGCGACCCGTTCGCGGTCGTCGGCGAGGGCGTCAACCTCAACCGCATGTACTCGGTCACCCGCAACCGCGAGACCCTGTACGGCAAGTACATCTTCAAGTACCACCCCGACTACAAGGACGTCTCCCTGTACTTCCGCCGCGACTGCCAGTTCCACACCGAGGGCGGCGACGTGCTGAACATCAACGAGAAGACCCTCGCCGTCGGCATCTCCCAGCGCACCCAGGCCGCCGCTATCGACATCATGGCCCAGAACATCTTCTGGAACTCCGACTCCAAGGTCGAGCGCATCCTTGCCTTCGACATCCCGGTCTCGCGCGCCTTCATGCACCTCGACACGGTCTTCACCCAGATCGACGTCGATAAGTTCACGATCCACCCCGCCATCATGGGCACCCTGCGCGTCTACGAGCTGACCGCCGGCAAGAACCCGGGCGACGTGAACATCCGCCTGATCGAGGACACCCTCGAGCACGTCCTGGAGGACGCCACCGGCGTCGACCAGGTCAAGCTGATCCCCTGCGGCGGCGGCGACCCGATCGCGGCCTCCCGCGAGCAGTGGAACGACGGCTCCAACACCCTGTGCGTCGAGCCCGGCAAGATCTGCGTCTACGCCCGCAACACCGTCACCAACGACGTGCTGTACAAGGAGGGCCTGGACCTTCTCGTCGTGCCCTCCGCCGAGCTCTCCCGCGGCCGCGGCGGCCCGCGCTGCATGAGCATGCCCTTCTGGCGCGAGGACCTCTAAGGTTTTCATAGACCGTACGGGTCTTAATACAAACATCTAGCTGCCATTAGATGTCTCCCAATGGGGCGGTGCGGGTTTTCGCACCGCCCCATTCTTGTCTAATAAGTTAAATTAGCATCAGATAAGGTGTCCATTATGTCTAGAGGCGGTCACGTTGATACCCCAACGGTGTCGGCTTCTTTGTCTTTTGGGCATCATCTCGATTCCCATGACCTTTGCCGGCATCATCCCCGTGTTCTAGCGATTGGAGCTTAGTCATGGATATCAAGACAATTGGCGTTGAGGAATGGCTCAACGTTTGGGAGAAGAGCGCTACGTGGGACATTGCCCAGTCGACGATTTCGTCGCTGACCATGGGCGAGCTTCGCGCGCTCGACGAGCAGGACGGCGCTACGTTCTACGAGCGTCTGGATCGCGAGAAGATGAACTACGGCTGGATCGAGGGTTCGCCGGAGTTTAAGGCCGAGGTCGCCAAGCTGTATCGTTGCGAGGTCAATCCCGATCACATTCTGCAGACCAATGGCTGCACGGGCGCCAACCTCAACGCCATCATGGCCGTTGTCGGGCCCAGCGATCACGTGATTGCCGAGTGGCCTACCTATGCGCCGCTCTATGAGATCCCGCGTACGCTTGGTGCCGAGGTCGAGTATTGGGAGCTTCGCGAGGAGCTCGGATGGAAACCCGATATCGAACAGCTCAAGCGCCTCGTTCGCCCCAATACCAAGCTTATCTGCATCAATAACGCATCGAACCCCATCGGTACGGTGCTCGATGCAGACATGCTCGGGCAGATTGCCGAGATTGCCCGCTCGGTGGGCGCCTACGTGCTGTGCGACGAGGTGTATCTGCCGCTCGAGAACACCGAGTCCTTTATGTCGATGGCAGACGTGTACGAGAGGGCCATTGTCACCAACTCGGTGTCCAAGACCTATTCGACGCCTGCAGCCCGCGTGGGCTGGGTCGTTGCGGATGAAGAGGTGTCCAACCGCATCCGCACCTACCGCGACTACACCATGATCTGCGGTGGCGTGTTTAACGATGCTTTGGCGACCTACGTGCTCGAGCACAAGGACAAGATTCTCGAGCGCAACCGCAAGATCGTGTTTGGTAACCGAGATATCGCACAGGCTTGGATCGATACGCAGCAGCGTGTCTCCTGGACGGCCCCGCAGGGCGTGTCAACCTCGTTTATCCAGCTGGATATTCCCGAGGATGACGAGGAGTTCTGCAAGCGCCTGCTGGCCGATAGGGGAGTGCTGTTGGTCCCCGGTAGCCGTTTTGAGCTTCCCTGCGGAGCGCGCCTGGGCTACTGCGCGAGCGAAGATGTTCTTCGCGAGGGCCTGAGGCTTCTGGGCGAGGCACTGGCCGAGCTCGATCGCTAGTCCCTTGAGGTTCTCGAAGGCCTAAACCTTGCTGGACCCTAGGTGTACCGAATGCAGACCCGCTCCCTTTTGGGGAACGGGTCTGTTTGTCTTTGCTGCCGAAAAAGTCAAGTTGTTACAAATGGAGACGCAAGATCGATCGGGTATTCGATGGACCTTATACTGAGCTTCCGGTGAACGGTATCCAACGTCTGGTAAACGGTAATCTGTTTGTCAAAAATGAATAGGACGCACTTTTTTCTGAATAAAAATCAAAATGGTTGAGACACAGCGAGAATTGCGAATTATATTCATATCGTTGCGTGAAATATGCAATTTGGGGGTGGTTTAACAAAGGTTAGTTTCAATTGATCTTGCGGTTAAAAAGCGTTTAAGCACGTAAATCCACTTTATTTAATCAAAGTATGCCATGCGTGAAGTATATGTGTATGCCGTTCACCCCTCATATAAAACCGTTCGGGGGCGAGGTGGAAGTATGGATTGATTTTGGATATAAATATGTCGTCAGCAATAACGCCTCACACGGAGGGGCGCTAACGAATCGGCCCTGACAGGGGCCCGAAAGAAAGGTAGGAGGCCATGACGAAAGGTCTGCACGTGCCTTCCGAGATCGGCAAGCTCAGGAAGGTCTGCCTGCACCGTCCCGGCGACGAGCTCCTCAACCTGCCGCCCGACGAGCTCGAGCGACTCCTGTTCGACGACGTCCCGTTCCTGGAGGTCGCACAGCAGGAGCACGACACCTTCGCCCAGATCCTGAGGGACCAGGGCGTCGAGGTGCTCTACCTCGAGAACCTCGTCGCCGAGGTGTTCGACCAGGTCCCCGGCGCCCGCGCCGAGTTCACCGACCAGTACATCGCCGAGGCCGGCATCCGCGGCCAGCACATGCCGCAGGTCGTCCGCGAGAAGCTGGACTCCATCGAGGACAACCTCGAGTTCGTCAAGAAGACCATGGCCGGCATGACCAAGGCCGAGATCGACATGCCCCTCACGGCGTCCACGACCCTCGACTCCCTGGTCAACTCCGAGTCCGAGTCCGACCTGATCATCGACCCGATGCCCAACCTCTACTTCACCCGCGACCCGTTCGCGGTCGTCGGCGAGGGCGTCAACCTCAACCGCATGTACTCGGTCACCCGCAACCGCGAGACCCTGTACGGCAAGTACATCTTCAAGTACCACCCCGACTACAAGGACGTCTCCCTGTACTTCCGCCGCGACTGCCAGTTCCACACCGAGGGCGGCGACGTGCTGAACATCAACGAGAAGACCCTCGCCGTCGGCATCTCCCAGCGCACCCAGGCCGCCGCTATCGACATCATGGCCCAGAACATCTTCTGGAACTCCGACTCCAAGGTCGAGCGCATCCTTGCCTTCGACATCCCGGTCTCGCGCGCCTTCATGCACCTCGACACGGTCTTCACCCAGATCGACGTCGATAAGTTCACGATCCACCCCGCCATCATGGGCACCCTGCGCGTCTACGAGCTGACCGCCGGCAAGAACCCGGGCGACGTGAACATCCGCCTGATCGAGGACACCCTCGAGCACGTCCTGGAGGACGCCACCGGCGTCGACCAGGTCAAGCTGATCCCCTGCGGCGGCGGCGACCCGATCGCGGCCTCCCGCGAGCAGTGGAACGACGGCTCCAACACCCTGTGCGTCGAGCCCGGCAAGATCTGCGTCTACGCCCGCAACACCGTCACCAACGACGTGCTGTACAAGGAGGGCCTGGACCTTCTCGTCGTGCCCTCCGCCGAGCTCTCCCGCGGCCGCGGCGGCCCGCGCTGCATGAGCATGCCCTTCTGGCGCGAGGACCTCTAAGTCTTTCCGTTTCCGGTGCGGTCCCCCTACAACCGCACCGGTTTCGCCCGTCAAACGGGCAACACTAATTACTTACGTAATTCATTTCTTCGAAAGGAAACGAACCATGGGTGTTAACCTCTCCGGCCGTAGCTTCCTCAAGCTCCTCGACCTCACCACCGAGGAGATCGAGTACCTGCTCAAGCTCTCCAAGAACTTCAAGGACATGAAGCGCGCTGGCGTTCCGCACCGCTATCTCGAGGGCAAGAACATCGTTCTGCTCTTCCAGAAGACCTCCACTCGTACCCGCTGCGCCTTCGAGGTCGGCGGCATGGATCTGGGCATGGGTGTCACCTACCTCGATCCGGGTTCGTCGCAGATGGGCAAGAAGGAGTCCATCGAGGACACCGCCCGCGTTCTCGGCCGCATGTATGACGGCATCGAGTTCCGTGGCTTTGCCCAGGACGATGTCGAGGAGCTCGCTGCTAAGTCCGGCGTGCCCGTGTGGAACGGCCTGACCACTGAGTGGCATCCCACCCAGATGCTCGCCGACATCCTGACCGTCCAGGAGAACTTCAACTACGACATCAAGGGCAAGACCCTCGTCTTCATGGGCGACTGCAAGAACAACGTTGCTCGCTCCCTCATGGTTGTCTGCTCCAAGCTTGGCATGAACTTCGTGGCCTGCGGCCCCGAGGAGTGCATGCCCGCTGACGACGTCATCGAGGCCTGCAAGCCCATCGCCGAGGCCAACGGCTGCACCATCAAGCTGACCACCGACGTCAAGGACGGCGTCACCGGTGCCGACGTTATCTACACCGACGTGTGGGTCTCCATGGGCGAGCCTGACGAGGTCTGGGCCGAGCGCATCGCTCAGCTCACCCCGTATCGTGTCACCTCCGAGGTCATGGCTATGGCCAACCCGGGTGCCATCTTCCTGCACTGCCTGCCCAGCTTCCACGACACCAACACCACGATTGGCGCCGAGAAGTGCGAGCAGTTCGGCATCACCGAGCAGGAGGTCACCGACGAGGTCTTCGAGAGCCCCGCTTCCAAGGTCTTCGACGAGGCCGAGAACCGCATGCACACCATCAAGGCCGTCATGTACGCCACGCTCAAGTAAGTGCATCTAGCATCTCGCTCGGGGTGTATTGTTGAACACCCCGAGCGGCTTTATCTGGTAAAAATCTCGATCGAGCGGCAGGCACGGTACGGAAGAGCCGCTTCGGGCGAGATCAGTAAATGATTTATGAAGGGGGGATGAGAACTATGACTGAGACCGCTAAGAAAAAGCGCGGTATGCCTTCATCGTTCACCATTCTTCTTGCTCTGCTGGCAATTGTTGCAGTGATTACCGTTATCGTCTCCGGCACGTCCGGCGGCGCGGTTACTGCCGCCCGTCTGAGCGATTTCTGCACCGCCCCGATTAAGGGCTTCGCTGACGCTCTGCCCGTCTGCCTCTTCGTTATGATCCTGGGCGGCTTCCTCGGCATGATGACCGAGACCGGCGCCCTGGACAACGGCATCGCCGTCCTGGTGCAGAAGCTTAAGGGCAACGAGATCATGCTCATTCCCGTGCTGATGCTCATCTTCTCCCTCGGTGGTACCACCTATGGTATGTGCGAGGAGACCGTTCCCTTCTACGCCCTGCTTGCCGCTACCATGATGGCCGCTGGCTTCGACCCGATGGTCGGCGCCGCTACCGTCCTGCTCGGCGCTGGCTGCGGCTGCCTGGGCTCCACGGTTAACCCGTTCGCCGTCGGCGCTGCCGTCGACGCTCTGACCGGCGTTGGCATTGAGGTCAACCAGTCCATCATCATCGGCCTCGGTGCCGTCCTGTGGATTGTTACCACTGCCATGTCCATCTTCTTCGTCATGAGCTATGCCAAGAAGGTCAAGGCTGACAAGGGTTCCACCATCCTGTCGATGCAGGAGCTCAAGGACGCCGAAGAGGCTCACGGCAAGGCTGCTTCCGAGGTTCACAATGAGGTCAAGCTCACCGGTCGTCAGAAGGGTGTTCTGATCGCCTTTGCCTTCACCTTCGTCGTTATGATCGTCGGCTTCATTCCGCTGGCCGACCTCAACGAGGGCGTCGCCAACTTCTTCGACGCTGGCGCTGTCTACGACGCCGACGGTAACGCCGTCGTCCAGGGCTGGTCTGCCCTGATCACCGGCCTGCCCATTGGCCAGTGGTACTTCGACGAGGCTTCCACCTGGTTCTTCCTCATGGCCGTCCTGATCGGTATCATCGGTGGCCTGTCCGAGAAGCAGATCGTTAACACCTTCATCACCGGCGCTGCCGACATGATGTCCGTTGTTCTCGTCATCGCCCTCGCCCGTGGTATCTCCGTCCTCATGGCTAACACCGGCCTCGACGTCTACGTCCTCGACGCTGCCGCCAATGCTCTGGCTGGCCTGTCCGGCGTGATCTTCGCTCCCATGAGCTTCCTGGTCTACTTCGGCCTGTCCTTCCTGATCCCCTCGACCTCTGGTATGGCTACCGTCTCCATGCCTATCATGGGACCGCTGGCTGTTAAGCTCGGCTTCTCGCCCGAGGTCATGGTCATGATCTTCTCCTCTGCCATCGGCGTTGTGAACCTGTTCACCCCGACCTCCGGCGCCATCATGGGCGGTCTCGCCCTGGCCAAGATCGAGTGGACGACCTGGCTCAAGTTTGCCCTTAAGCTCATCGTCGCTCTCTCCGTCGTCTGCGCCATCATCCTGACCGTCGCTTGCGTGATGCTCTAAGTACCCAACGGGTACCCCACGGAAACCTTGACGATCCTGTAAAGGATCACCTGGTCATCGTCTGTCCGGTGGGGTCAACCCACCGGTAGACTCCTACCTTTAGCCCCCTCCCGTTCCGTGCGCGGGAGGGGGCGCTCTCATGTTGCGGGGGGGGGGGGCCCCCCCCCCCCCGCCCCCCCGCCGCCCCCCCCCCCCCCCCAAATTTAAATAAAAAAAAAACACCCGGCCCCAG
>CAMQJB010000020.1 GCA_947002045.1 uncultured Collinsella sp. | reverse complement strand
ACCCCCCGCGCCAAACCCCCCAAGGCACATGCAAACCCTCGCCCTAAAACCCCAAAACAATTGCCCCAAACCCAACGGGGGGGCCCCCCCCGGCCGGGCCCCCCCGCCGCTTTTTACTATCTACCGACTGACGCCGCGGGGACAGGCCCCATGCACCAAGGGATTAACTAGAGCTCGCAGGCGACCTTGTAGCCGTCGCCGATGGCATCGCGGATGTTACCGCACTTGTTGGCATCGCCCAGCACGTGAGCGGCAACGCCAGCAGCGGCGAGGTCATCAGCCAGCTTGGTATTGGGACGATAGCCCATGGCAAGCACCAGCGTATCGGCACCGGTGATGGTGTGGACCTCGCCGTCCTTCTCGTAACTGATGGTGTCCTCGGTGATCTCGGTCACCTTGGCCTCGGTCAGCACGTGGACGCCCTTGGAGAGCATGCGCGTGATGAGCACCGCGCGACCGGCACCGCCCTCGTTGGCGGCGAGCGTCTTGGTCATCTCGATGACGGTGACATCGCGGTTGGCCGGCGACAGGTCGTTGACCAGCGGAGCCAGATAATCGGCCGTCTCGCAGCCAACGGTGCCGCCGCCCACGATGACGATCTTCTTACCCGGGAAAGCCTTGCCACCCAGCAGGTCGTCGGCCGTCATAACCTGCTTAAAGCCCTGCATGAAGGCCGGGGCGATGGGCTCGGCGCCATAAGCCAGGACGACCTCGTAGCCCGCGTAGTCACGCTGAATGTCCTCGGCCGAAAGCTCGGTACCAAAGATGCACTTCACGCCCGCCTCAGCAAGACGGCGATACTGGTACTTGATCACGCGGGTGAGTTCCTGCTTTGCCGGCGGAACAGCCGCGATGCGCATCTCGCCGCCCGGCTCGTCCTGCTTATCCACGAGCACCACGTTGTGGCCGCGCTTGGCGGCAATGTAGGCTGCCTCCATGCCCGCAGGACCGGCACCCACAACCAGCACGTTCTTAGCCTCGGCGGCAGGCTCGTAGCCAGCCTCGTCGCGCTCCACGTCCGGGTTGACAGTGCAGGAGATGCGCTTGCCAAACATAATGCCGTTCAGGCAGCGCAGGCAGCCAATGCAGGGGCGGATGTCGTCGGCGTTGCCGGCAGCGGCCTTGTTGCAGAACTCGGCATCGCACAGATTGGCGCGGCCCATCATGCAGATGTCGGCGGCGCCGTCCTCGATCAGCTCCTCGGCAATCCAGGCCTCGTTGATGCGACCGACCGTGGCGACAGGAATGTTGACGTGCTTCTTAATCTCGCGCGAGCAGGCGGCGTGCGAGGCCTGCTGCGTACCGGCGGCGGGAATCGCGGAGCCGCGCTTGATGGTGGTACCGCCCGACACGTGAATCATGTCGACGCCGGCCTTCTCCAGGCGACGTGAAACGTAGACCATGTCGTTGAGGGTCAGGCCGCCATCGGTGTACTCATCGCCCGAGATGCGGACGTCGATGATAAAGTCCTTGCCGCAGCGCTCGCGAATCTCGGCAATGACCTCGAGCAGGAAGCGCATGCGAGCGTCGAGCGAGCCGCCGTACTCATCGGTACGCTTGTTGTAGAGCGGGGTCAAAAAGCCGCCGAGCATGCCGTGGGCGTGCGCCGCATGGACCTCGACGCCATCGACGCCAGCCTTCTGCATACGCACGGCTGCGTCGCCAAACTGATGCGTGAGCTCGTGAATCTCATCGACCGTGATAGGACGCGGTGCCTCGCGGGCATAGGACGGTCCCACGAAGGACGGAGCGATCAGGCGCGGCGTGCCCGGAATGTTAAAGGCCATGTAGGCGGGGTGGAAGAGCTGCGGCATGATCTTGCAGCCGTACTCGTGGACGGCCGCGGCGAGCTTTTCCCAACCGGGGATAAACGTGTCGTCGTAGCAGCACATGTCACCCGGCAGATAGGTATAGGTGGGCTCGACCGTCACGACCTCGGTAATGATGAGGCCAACGCCGCCCTTGGCACGGGCACGATAATGATCGACCAAGTCGTCGGTCACATAGCCATGATCGGCCAGGTTCGTGGATACCGGCGGCATAAAGACGCGGTTCTTGACCTCGGTCGTACCGACCTTGATCGGGCTAAAGAGCATCGGGTAGGCGGATGACTCCATACAGGCTTCCTTTCGTTTGAGCCGCTCGGCGGCAGTTGCTAACGTACCTATCGTATCAGTATCCGCCGCATTCGTACTCGCTCGCACTCCCCACCTTCAATCCCGACCCTCATAAAAAAGTTGTGGTGGAATACGGAGTAGATAAGGCCTTTGACAGCCAAAACAGTCCGTATTCCACCGCAACTGATGGATGGGATGGGTTAGAGGCCCAGGTAGTTAATCATGCCTTCGACGGCAAGCTTGGCGCCGGCTACTGCATGGACCACAGTGAGCGGGCCGTTGACCACGTCGCCGGCGGCAAAGACGCCAGGCACGGTGGTCATGCCGTGCTCATCGACCGACAGCAGGCCGCGATGGTCAGTCTCCAGACCACCCGTCGTAAGCACAAGCTTGTCCTTGGGCACCTGTGAGGCCGCGATGACCACTGTGTCGGCGGACGCATGGTCGAGCTCTTCCTCGTAGCCCACCACGCTGTCGTCCTCATCGAAGATAGCCGTCTCAAAGACCGGACCGTTATCGTCGATGGCGCAGATCGCCTTGCCGCGCACGATTTCGGCGCCATCGAGCTCGGTCAGCTCGACCTCGTCGTCGATAGCCGAGATATGGCGCGAGCGGGCATACACGGTAACCTTGCGCGCGCCCGAGCGCAGCGCCGTGCGGGCTACATCCATGGCCACATTGCCGGCGCCGATAACCGCCACGTTCTGCCCGATCGCCACACTCGTGGGATCGACCAGGTAATCGATGCCAAAAAGCACGTTGCCGCGCGACTCGCCGGGAATGCCCAGTTTGCGGGCACGCCAGGTACCGGTACCGACAAAGACCGCGTCGTAGCCGTCACGTAGCAGGTCATCGATGTGCAGTGCGCCGCCGATGGTGGTCGAGGGGCGCACGCGCACGCCAAGCGAGCACATCACGTGACGGTACTTTTGCACGAGCGCACGGGGCAGGCGGAACTCGGGGATACCGTATTCCAGCACCCCGCCGATCTCGGGGCGCTGTTCAAATACCGTGACGGCACAGCCCAGCTGGGCCATCTTAATGGCCACGGTAATGCCGGCGGGACCGGAACCGACCACAGCAACCTGTTTGCCGCACGACGGCGCGGGCGTCCACTCCTTACGATCCAAATACGCTGTCGAGATATAGTTCTCGATGCTCGAGAAATGCACGGGTGTGCCCTTGCGGCCCTGGATGCAAGCACCCTCGCACTGGCCCGAATGGTTGCACACCATGGAGCAGACCGCGCTCATGGGATTGTTCTGGAACAGCAGCTCGCCCGCCTCTTCTAGACGACGCTGTTTGAACAGGTCGATGACCCGCGGAATAGGCGTCTGAACCGGGCAGCCCTTAATCTGGCAGAACGCCCTTTTACAACCTAGGCAACGATTCGCCTCTTCGACAATGTGGATAGCCACGCAACTCCCCTTTTTAATGCAATCCAATGGGGCGACGATAAAGACCCTTCACCGCCGCCCCCATACAGGTAATCTCAATCTGCCGACACGGCAAAAGCCAATGCTATAACTCGCGATGCGAAGCCCCGCAGCGAGCGGACATGTGCTCGAGTGTCGCCAGGCAGTCAGCCGCCGTCGCCGGCACACTGTTCTCGACCACGCAAGGAATCCCAGGGCAGGCGGCAGCCACCCAGGCCACCACGGGCTCAAAGTCATATCGTCCCGTCTCGCCCACGCCATGACACACCAGGCGTGAACCCGTACCGTCGCACCAACCGGCTTCGTCCTCGTTATCAACGACCTCAAAATCCTTGGCGTGCAGCACGCGGATCTTGCTGCCGCATAAGTAGAGCATGCGCGCGGTGATTTCCTGCGCTTCGTCAACGACGCTGGGGTGCAGCAGCGACACTGGGTCATAGATCACGCCGAGCGACGGGCTCGAGACGCGCTCCAGCACCTCACGGCAGCGATCTGGCGTGTTGACCGTCTCGTTCCAACCGGGCTCAATTAGAATCTGACCGCCCATGGCCTCGGCGCGCTCGCAGACATACGTAAGCCCGTCCATAAAAGCCTCGAGTGCCTCATCGGTCATACGGTCGTCAGCAACGCGGTTCCGCGCATTGGGGCGACCGGTCTCGGTGCCAACCGGGCATCCGCCGAGCATCTGGGCAAAATTCAAGCACGCCTCGTACTCGGCAATGTTATCCATGAGCTGTTGTCGATCGGGCGTCGCCAGATTCTTGTAGCAGCCGAGCACGGCAATCGAAATGCCCGCCTCGTCGAGCACCGCACGCAAATGGTTGGCAAGCTCGCTGGTCAGGCCGACTCGATCAATCCCCATCGATGCGTAGAGTACCTTGCTCGGCAGCTGAATGCACGAAAAGCCCAGCTCTCCTGCCATGCGAATGCGTTCCTCTACGGTCCCCTGCGGAAAGTCGTGTAAACGTACGCCCGGAGTAATGGCCTCCATGCTATTCACACCCCTTACGGGCATTGATGCCCGGAGTGTATCCGCCAAACGGGTCCTCGATGGAGCACACGCCCGAGGGAGCAAGCGGGTCGTGCCTGCCGGCCAGTTTGTCGTGATGCATGGTCTCGATATAGGCAAGCACCAGCGGCGCCACGCCCTTCGCATCGTTTTTGACGATAGGCTCGCTCATGTAGTAACCAAACGTGCCCTCGCGGTGCGCGGTGTTTCCCAAGCCCGCAACCAGGCAGATGTTGTCGAGCGCCAGCTGGCCATCGTGCTCGGAAAGGCAGGTCTCGCAGATGCCGTCGAAGGCGCGACGGCCGTACTGGTAGTAGCGCTCACCCAACACGCCCAGACGCACGCCCTTCATGATGGCGTTGGCAAAGATCGCGCTGCCCGACTCCTCCAGGTAGTTGGGGGCGATATTGGGCAGGTTGATGACCTGATGCCACATGCCGGTCTTCTCGTCCTGATACGGCAGCATGGCGTCAATCAGGTCGTGGAACATCTTGCGGATCTCGTCCTTCTCGGCCGACATCGAAGGCGGCATAAGCTCCCACGTGTCGATGAGCGCCATGGCAAACCAGCCCTCGGCGCGCAGCCAGAAGTTAGCCGAAAGGCCGGTGACCGGGTCGCACCAGAACTGCTTGCGGCTCGCGTCGTAAGCGTGATAGTACAGACCATTGAGGGGGTTGCGCATCAGGTCGTGCACGACCTGGAACATATGGAAGCTATCTGAGCAGGCACGACGGTTGTGGAAACTCAGCTCGTACTGCATGTAGAACGGCTGTGCCATATACATGCCGTCGAGCCAGATCTGGTTGGGGTAGACGGCCTTGTGCCAAAACACGCCCTCTTTGGTGCGCGGCTGGGTTTCGAGCTGACGATAGATGGTATCCATGGCCGCACGATACTTGGGCTTGCCCACCAGGTCATAGAGCTTGTAGAGGGTCTTGCCCGCATTAACGTTATCGAGGTTGTACTCCTCGGGGTTGTAATGTTTGATGGTACCGTCGTCCTGGACAAAGAAATCGATGTAGTCGTCGGCGAACGTCAGGTAGCGCTGCTCACCCGTGATCTCGTACAGCTCGATGAGCGCCTTGATCATGCAGCCGTCGATATAGTTCCAGGTGTTCTCCTTACCGGCACGGAGCTTTTCGATGTTCCAGGCCGGCGCCTGCGGCGTAGAGGTTTCGATCAACTGCTCGATATAACGGTCCAGGATTTGATTGCAACCCATTGCTGTCCCCTCTGACGTTAATGATAGGTGAACGTTAACCCTAGTGTAACGCGAACGGGGAATATAGGGTGAACGTTAACCCTATATTCCCCGCGAACGGCAGACTTTTAACGGCAAACGGCGGCTAAGCCCGCGGCGATGCGATGCGCCAGGCGCTCATAGCCAGCCGGGCTGTAATGCAGGCCGTCCGGCATATAGAGTTCGCGGTGCTCCGGCAAAAACGGGCTGATGCCGCTTTGCGCATACAGGTCAATCACCGGAACGGAGTAACGGTCACAGACCTCCAGCATCGCTCGCACGTAGGCGTCTTGCGTCAGACCCAAATGGTTCGCCTCATCGCTTGCCGGGATATCCTTCTCGTGCTTACCACTCGTCTTGCATGGCGTCATAAACACGAGCTTTGCCTGAGGTGAGCGCGCCGTGATGGTTCGGATCAGATAGTCGACCGCACCATAGAACTCATGCACATCGGTGCTGCCCAACTCGCCAAGCGGCACGTTGCGGCTAAAGTCGTTAACGCCGCCAAAGACAACATAGACATCGGCCGCATCGTCGATGCCGTCCAAGCGCTCGACAAATGAATCGGTACGGTCGGCCTTGATGGCGATACGCGAACCCTTGATGCCAAAGTTCTCGACAACTGCACCTCCCAGCAACGCGCCCAGATGCGAAGTCCAAGAGATGTCGTTGCCGCCTGCGCCGCATCCGTTATCCCCCCATGTGGTCGAATCGCCAAAGCAGCAAATGGTCGATTCACTCAAGTTCTTCGTTTCCATAATCTTCTCCTCATCCGCCCATTGGCGGCCATACAGGTACGTACCGTTATTTGCAGCATGCCAAGGGGCTATGCACGGTCGCATTTCGCAACGTGCGAATCGAGCCATTCGATATCCTCGACAAGATGTGTCACTCCCAGATGGTGTCCACCCGGACACACCTCGTGCCGCAGAGCATCTCTGCGGCCCAGCAACTTGTAGGCATCGCGCACGATCTTGAGCTGTTCATCGACATTTTTCAGCCCGCGCGAACCGTTCAGATGATCTTCTTCGCAGCTCTGCACTAACAACGGGCGCGGCGCAATAAGCGAGGCAATATCGCCCATGTCGAGTAAGCGCCAAAGTCCGGGTGTGTAGTTGCAGCTGCAATTGCCATTGAGGTGCAGCAGTGAATCAGCGACACCGTACAGATAGCCCGAGACAAACGCCTTGCGCACACGCGGGTCGAGTGCGGCCAGGTACAACGTCATGTAGCCGCCACCCGAAAAACCAAAGCAACCCAGGTCATCCATGGCAATATCGCCGCGTGTCGCCAGGTAATCAATCAAGCGCATGTTGTCCCAGACGTTGAGGCCCGCGACCGTAAGACCCAGTGGCTCGGCCATACGTGCCTGGTTTAGGCACGTGCCGCGCAGAAAGCTGTTCTCGTCATCGCCCTGACCCTTCCAGTCACGACGGTATCCCCAACCGCGTGCGTCGGGGCAGACGGTCACGTAACCCATACGCGCCAAACGTAGACCGTAGTCGTAATTGAACTTACGCACAGCATCATCGACCGCCGGCACGCCCGTCACGCCCGCAACACTTGCGGCGCCTGCTCCCTGATGGCCATGCGGGCAGACATAGCAACACTTGCGGCCGCGCGCATCGAGCTTAGGCGACTGCGGCTCGAGCAGGTAGAACGGCATCCAAACGTCGCGCTCCACCTGCAGCATCGCATGGGTGCGCACGATACCGCCGGCAATCTGCACCCGATCGAGCTCGCGCGCCTCAATCGACACGCGATCCATAATCGATAGGCCCAACAGGTCAAACAGCCGAACCCTCGTCGCAATCTGCCATGCCTCAAAGTCTTCGGGCGTCGTGCCCTTAAATGCGGCGGAGCGGCCCTCACGCTTAAGGCGCTCACGAAACGCCAGTTCGTCTTCGTAATAGGTGTCGATATGCACCGTGCGACCGTTATCGGAAAGACTGTCGGTCTCCGCAGCGTCGCCCGGGCCACCTTCGGGGTCCCAGCCGTCCGCACCGGAAAGCACCTGTTCGCGGGCGTATCGGGTAGTGGCTGTCGCATCGAGCTCGTGCGCCCATGGCACCCAGTTTTCGGCATCACTCGCCGGGCCATGTAGGCTTGCACCAGCGTAGTGCGCCCTCTCGTGCGCCGCCGGCTTAGCCCAATCCCACCAACCTTCGCGCTTGATATGCTGTCCCAGCCAGCAATCGATCAGCACGGTCTGGGCCCACTCACGCCAAGGACGACCCAAATAGACCGAATCCGGTGCCACGTCTTGCGCGGCTGTAAACGAGCAGCCGTGGAACACGAAGCCATATGGCTCTCCCTCGGGCGTCGATGCCGCCGTCACGTAACCGTTCACGTCCATATTGCGGTTGAGCGAGCGGATCTCGCACCCCTCAAAATAGGCACACGCGCCGCCAAAGATAAAGTCGACGTCGCCCTCAATCCGGCAGCGTCGAAAATACTGACGGCCCACCCGACGCGGCGCAAACTGCTTGGGCCCAATGAATCCGCCCGGTTTGACTTCGCGCGGGGGCAACGGGCCCAAAAACAGCGTGTCCTGGCGCCCCGTAATGCAACAGGCGTCGACCACCAAACGGTCGCCGTCGGCGTACAGGGCAATCGCCTGCCCCACCTCGCGACCGTCGCCGGCATCGTTGACGATTGTGAGGTTCTCGAGCCGCACGTCGTCGGCATCGACTAAAACGGTATAGGTCCTAAACGTGCCGAGCGTACCGTCGACACCCGAGCCGTCCTCCGAGGGCATCTTGGCACCCAGGCTGCCCACGATGCGCACGCTGTCAGCCGTCTCGCCCGCCAACGTCACATGCGGCCGATGGATCTCGACCCGCTCGCGGTACTCACCCGGATCAATATGGATCGTCACCGCCTGCTCGGCGTCCGGATAGAGTTGATCGGTTGCCGCCAAGGCATCAGAAATCGTTGGATACGCTCCTGACGCAGCCCTCGAAACACGCAGCTCATTGATACTTTCGTTCATCGTCCATCACGCTCCCAGGCGGCAAACTGCTCAGGCCAGCCCTGAACCTGTGGCTGAATATGCTCGGCGCAACCCTTAAATGCCGTTTGGGCCGTGGCGAGCGATGCTCCGTGCTTTCCATGCGGAAAAATATGTAAGCTAAAGCCAATCCCGTGATCGGCAAGCGCCTGCGCAAGCAAAAGGCTATTTTGGACTGGCACCGATGCATCCTCGGCGGTATGCCATAAGAACGTACGGGGAAAACCTTCGCCCACCATGTTCTCGATCGACAACTTTTGAGCCAAAACGTCATCGGCACCCGTTAGGTGTTCAAACGAGCCACGATGGGCATAGGCCCCCGAGCTTACGACCGGATAGCCCAAGCAAAGTGCGTCAGGCCGAATCGACTCAGGCGATGTCGCGATCGACTCTGCAAGCCAAGGTTTGTCCCAAAGCGCCCCGAGCAAGCCAACCAGGTGTCCACCCGCCGAAAAACCCATGACCGTAATTCGATTGGGATCGACGCAAAACTCCGTCGCATGACTTCGCACGGTATCGACCGCCCGCGCAAGTTCTTGCAATGCAAGCGGATAGGCGGCGGGCGCAACCGAGTAGTCCAGAACAAAAGCCTGATACCCCATCGCAAGTAAGCGTAGCGCCACCGGCTCGCCCTCGCGAGGCGAAATATGATCGTAGCCCCCACCCGGCACAATCAAAACTGCAGGTCGGGGTTCCAGGGCATAAGCATCCTCGGTGGGAGCAAAAATATAGGACGAGATCGCGGCATCCGAGCCATCGACCCCGACACAAATCGTTTTATTGAGCATGTATACCTTCTCGTTATGATGCGTAGCGCGGCCGCATGGCACAAGGGCCGCATAGCCGATTTTTTCGGCAATGCGGCCCCGGTCATCAATTCCAGCTAGGAACGGACAATCTTATCGACGTTCTCGAGCTGCAGCTCGTCGCCATCCTGACCCTCGATCACCACATTTTGCAGGTCGAGGACTTTCACGTTCTGCGCGATGATGCCCTGGCGCGCCATGGGCTCCACGCCGCAGGCCATTGCAGGCACAAAGGGCTCGGCATCTGCCGCAAAGGTCACATGGACATCCTGGAACGTCAGGCGCGTCACCTTACTCTCGGGCAAGCCCGTGATGTAGGCGGCGGCAGCGTGGCAGTTGGTGGCCTCGATATCGCAAAACGTCGTGGCGCCAAAGCCGGGCGTACGGTCGTCGACGGGCACCGCGTCGCGGCTCTGGACATAGTCGGTCTTGCCGTCCTTATCGCAGAAGTAGAACGAATTGACCACGAAAGGCGTGAGCACCTCGTCCATGCGAATGTGCTCAAAGGTGATGCCCTCGTTGACGGCGTCCTTGCCGCGACCGCGACGAGTCTTAACGCGCAGGCCGCGGTCGGTGCGCTCAAAGAGGCACTTGCTCACGGTGAGGTCCTTGATGCCGCCGGCAGCCTCTGAACCCAGGACCACGGCGCCGTGACCATCGTGCATGTAGCAGTGATAGATCAGCACGTCGTGCGTAGCGGGACGAAGCTCGGGCTCAATGCCCAGTTTGCCGCTCTTGATGGCGATGCAGTCGTCGCCCACCGAGAACTGGCAACCCAGGATGCGAACAAAGCCACAGCTCTCGGGATCGAAGCCGTCGGTGTTGTGGGAGTTCTTGGGACCCTCGATGGACAGGCACAGGGCATCGACGTGTTCGCACAGAACGGGATGGATGTTCCATGCTGGGCTGTTGCGGACGGTAAAGCCGGCAAGGCTCACGTTTTGGCACTCGGACAGGAAGATCATGCGCGGGCGGGCGATCTCTCGGCCCTCCTCGGGGCGGAAGATATTCTTAAAGTCCTTGTTCCACCAGTTATCCTCGGCAAAATCGGTCTGGCCGTCGATGGCGCCGCGGCCATAGATGCACACGTCGTGCACGCTCAGACCCGTAAAGGTCGAGCAATAGGTCGAAAAGCTCTCGCCCTCCCAGCGGCCCAGGGGCAGCATATCGGTGCCGGCATACCCGGTGCCCTTGTCACCCGTGACCGTGCCCGGAATGTAGGCAAGCGCCGCGCGGTCGTGACGGGCCAGCAGCACCGCGCCCTCGGCGAGCTCGATGTTGATATTGCTCTTAAGGAAGAGGGACTTGATGCGGTAGTTGCCAGCGGGAATCAGCACGCGCCCGCCCTTGGGACAAGCCATGATGGCAGCCTGAATATTGGTGGTGTCATCGTGCTCGGCATCGCCTTTGGCGCCGCAGTCGCGAACGTTGATGGTAAAGGGCTCCGCGGGCGTGGTGACGCCCACACTCAGCTCACGCTCGCCGCAGACAAAGCGGACGAGGTTGCGCTTGCCGGGAACCAGGCCGTCAACATAGGTCTCGACCGTATTCGTGGTACCGACGGGCTCATCGTTGACAAAGATCTCCCACGTATCGGCACAGGTAAAGTAGCCACCGTCGTCGAGCTCAATAACGGCCGCGCGGGCGTTGCGCCAGATAACGTTCGTCTCCATGGGTCTCTCCCTCAAATGTAATCAGAAGTTCATACTACTCGTTTTTAAAAAAGGGCCGCACCCGCCGGTGGATCTCCGGTGGCACGGCCCTGTGGTTTGGACGATGCGCCTGCCCTACTCGGCGGGAATTACGCTGCCGTCCTGGAAGCCAACGTTGTTGTGAGCGAAGCAGTCCTCGTACTTGAAGCCGGAGAGCTCCTCGCAAAGAGCCTTGACCTCGGGCTGGACGTCGGCCATCTTGCCGCCCTCCTTGACGCGCTTGATCTCGTCGCAGAGGATGTCGCACTGCTCCTTGTCGATCTTGATGCCGCGGGCAAGGACAGCCGCGAGCAGGAAGAAGCCGGCGCAGCCGATGAGCATGTAGCCGCAGATGTACAGAGGCACGGTGGCGGGCTGGGTTACGGCGTCGCTGTTGCCGGCGGTCTGAATGAAGCCGGAGGCAGCAAGGACAATAGCCCATGCGTTGACGGCGATAGCCTGGGCGATCTGCTGGCAGAGCTGCTGAGCGGAGCTGTAGATGCCCTCGCGACGACGCAGGGTGATGAGTTCATCGACATCGGGGATGTAGTTGAGCAGAACGTCGGGCAGGTACTGGAAACCAACGTAGAAGAACTTCCAGATGGCGAAGATAATGGGGTAGGCAATCATGGCGATGGCGACCGTGGAGGTGCCGTTAATCTGACCAAAGGCGAAGTAGTTGTAGGCGATGATGCACGCAGCGCAACCGACGTTGGCCAGGTACCAAGACTTGTGGAAGCCCTTCTTGGCCATGAGGGCAACCCAGATGGCGGTGCAGACGATAGCGACGACCTTGCCGGGCATCTCCATCACGGACTCATAGGACTTAGGAATCTGCAGGCAGTAGACGATGAAGAAGAACAGGCAGGCAGACCAGCAGGCAGCAGCGAGCTTCGTGGAGACCTGTGCATACAGGACCTTGCGGAAGGACTTGTTGCGGAAGGTAGAGACAACGTCGATGAAGAACTTCTTGATACCCTCGCCGACGCTCTCGATCTTCTCCTGAGCCACCTCCTCGGGGGTGTGCTCCCACGTGGACAGGTACACGCACAGCAGCGAGATTGCCATGACCGAAGCGTTGACCGTAGCGATGATGAAGTAGCTGAACGGGTTGGTCTCGCCGAAGGTGCCAAAGCCAAAGCCGACGAGTGCTGCCATCAGGAAGCCGGCGGCGTTACCAAAGAGGTGCTTGTAGCCGGTGAGGTACGTACGCTCCTTGAAGTCGTCGGTCATCTCGATGGTAAGCGGCGACAGGTTGGCGGTGCAGAACGTATACGCGACGTTGTAGATCAGGTACAGCACAAAGTAGTACGGGAAACCGAACGGCGTAGCCACAAAGATGAGCGGCTCGGCGACCATCATCGGGATTGCCAGCAAGATCCAGAAACGGCGGCAGCCAAAGATACGGCCGATCTTGGTAGCGTAGAAGTTATCGGCCACAAAGCCCATAAGCGGGCACAGAATGGCGTTGAGATAGATGGCGAACGAGCTGATCAGCGCAGCCTCGCCTGCGGACAGGCCGCACTCCGTGGACAGGAACAGCACCATGTAGCTGTGCGTAAAGGTCAGGGCACCGGAGTTGAGCATGCCGCCCATACCAAAGCCCAAGCGCGTCCAGAATGTGATCTTGCGCTTTTTACCGATCTTGTTAGTCATCGAGCTCCCTCTCTTTTCTCGATTGTCTTGGAACAAGACATTGGAGTCCATACCGACGTCTGTCTGCATGCCGTTCAGGGTGAACGTTTAGCTAGATTATGCGCGATTGCTTATGATAGGTGAACGTTCACTTGTATATTATCCTTGAACGGTCGTTTTTTGCCGTTGAACGGGCCTGAAAATGAAAAAATCCCTGCATTTTTGATTATCAAGTCGATTCAGCACCACGCAACAACTAGGTGAACGTTCATTGTTCTCTGGAGATGAGGGAGGTGCCGGGCACCCTTCCCAAAAAAGCCGTGCACGACAACGCAACGAGAAACGAAAAACGACCCCGCCGAGATTGTCCTCGGCGGGGTCGCTCAGTCTTTGCAGCAGCTTATTCAATCACGCGCTCAACGTGTCATCGCTACAGGCAGACTCCGTCCTTCCAGATGCTGATCTCGTGACAGCCGCGACGCTCGGCGCTGGTAAGCTTGCCGCTCGCCGTGTCCAGCACCAGCTGATACAGATCGCCGGCAGCCTCATCGAGCGTACGCTCGCCCGTAGCCACCACACCGGCGTTAAAGTCCATCCAGTTGGCCTTGTGGTCGCACAGGCGCTGGTTGGTGAACACCTTGAGCGTAGGCGCCGGCGCACCAAACGGCGTGCCGCGGCCGGTCGAGAACAGGATCACGTGGCAGCCGGCAGCCGTCAGGGCCGTGGTGGATACCATGTCGTTGCCCGGACCGCACAACATGTTCAGACCATGCTTGGTAGCCTGACCGGCGTACGGCAGCACGTCGACGATGGGGGCAGATCCGCCCTTTTGCACGCAGCCGCAGCTCTTGTCCTCGAGTGTGGTGATGCCGCCATCCTTGTTGCCGGGGCTCGGGTTCTCGTAGACGACCTCGCCATGGCTAATAAAGTAATCCTTAAAGCCGTTGAGCATGTCGGAGGCGGCGTTAAACACCTGCTCGTCCTCGCAGCGATCGAGCAGAATGCTCTCGGCGCCAAACATCTCGGGGACCTCGGTGAGCACCGACGTGCCACCGCGGGCGACGAGCATATCGCTCACGCGACCGATCGTGGGGTTGGCGGTAATGCCCGAAAGACCGTCAGAGCCACCGCACTTAAGGCCAATGACCAGCTCGGAGGCCGGAATGGGCTCACGCTTGGCCTGCTTGGCCAGGTCGGCCAGCTCAGACAGAATCTTGTGGCCTTCGACCTGCTCGTCGGCAACATCTTGGCAGGTAAGGAAGCGAACGCGCTCGTGATCGTACTCGCCCAGCTCGTCGAGCACCTGCTGATGCGTGCAGTTCTCGCAGCCGAGCGACAGGAACAGCACGCCCGCAGCGTTTGCGTGACGCGAGAGCGCTACCAGCAGGCGACGGGTCTGGGCATGGTCGGCGCCGGTCTGCGAGCAGCCAAACGGATGCGGAAAGTAATAGACGCCCTCCAGCGAACCCTCGACCAGATCCTGAGCCTGCTCGCACATGGCACGTGCGACCTCGTTGACGCAGCCGACCGTGGGGATGATCCACAGCTCGTTGCGCGTGGCGGCGCGGCCGTCGGCGCGACGGAAGCCCATAAAGGTCTCGGGCTCAACCGGCTCAACGACCGGATGCGTCGGATTGTAAACGTACTCGACCTCGCCCGAAAGGTTGGTCTTGACGTTATGCGTATGAAGCCACTGACCGGGCTGGATGTCGCCCGTCACATGGCCGATAGGAAGACCGTACTTGACAACGTTCTCCCCCGCCGCAATGGCACGCACGGCCATCTTGTGGCCCTGCGGAATATCCTCCGCGGCAGCGACCTCGCCCACCCCGGGAACCGCGACGGCGGTGCCCTTGGCAAGCGGCGACAGCGCGACGATCACGTTATCGGCCGGATTGATCTGGATAGTGTTCATTACAAATGGTCCTAACCCTACAGGTTGAGCAGAAGTCGAGGCGCGGGCAAGCCGTCTGGCGCCCGCACCGGGAATTTACGCTTGAGCGTTGGCGAAGGCCTGCTTGGCGCCCTCGACACGCACGACGGTGAGCGCGTTGACGACAAACTCCTCGAGACCGGTGATCTGCGTAAGGTCCTCGCCCCACATCTGCTCATTGGTGAGCACGTCGTGCACCAGCTCGGTATCGTCTGCACCGGCGTGGGCGGCGTAGAAATCGAGCACGAAGGCATCGTCCTGAGCGGTGTACTCGGTGCCGTCGGCGCGGCGCAGGTGCAGGCCATCGCCCTCGCGAGCAACGAGCTCCTGAGTATAGAAGGCAATGAGCGTAGCGAGGCTCGTCGCCAGGCACTTGGGCAGGTTGCCGGTCTCGGCAACATAGTCCTTGAGCGTGGGCAGGTCGCGAGCACGCCATTTGGCCGTGGAGTTGAGGCAAATGGAGAGCAGCGCGTGGTCGATAAACGGGTTGTCGAAGCGGTTCTCGACGGCGGCAGCAAAGGCCTTGCAGTCCTCGACGTCCAGGTCGGCGGCAAGCGTCGGGATGACCTCATCGTAGAGCATGGTGTTCATGAAGCCGCGGACGGTCTCGTCGTGCATGCAATCGCGCACGATGTCAAAGCCGGCAACCCAGGAGCCCGGGACGAAGGCGGTGTGGGCGCCATTGAGGATGCGAACCTTGCGCTTCTTGTACGGGGTGACATCGGGGGTAACAAAGACACCCGGCAGGCCGGCCTTCACGAAGGGGAGCTTCTCGGCAAGCGACTCGTCGCCCTGGATGCCCCACATCTGGAAGGGCTCGCGCACGGCCAGGAAGGGATCCTCGTAGCCCAGGCGCTCGGCCACGGCAGCGGCCTCCTTGGGGTCGCGGATGCGGCCGGGGACGATAGTGTCGACAAGCGTGGTGCAGACGGTGCAGTCGTTGGCCATCCACTGCGAGAACTCGTCCTCCCAGCCCCAGTCGCTCACGTACTGGTTCATGATGCGCAGCAGCTCCTCGCCGTTGTGATCGATGAGCTCGCAGGCGAGCACGATGACGCCCGGCTTGCCGGCGGCCCAGCGGGTGTGGAGCACCTGGGCAAGCTTGGCGGGGAAGCTCGCGGGCGGCATGTCGTCGGCCTTGCAGGACGGGTCGTAGGCGATACCGGCCTCGGTGGTGTTGGAGACGATAATCTCCAAATCGTCGGAGACGGCGACCTCCATCATGGCGCGGTAGTCGTCCTCGCGGTACGGGTTGATGCAGCGGCTGCAGGCGCTGATCACGCGGGACTCGTCAACCGTGTTGCCGTTCTCCTTGCCGCGCACCAACACGGTGTACAGGTCGTCCTGAGCATTGATGCCATCGGCAAAGCCAAAGGCGCCGCTGATGGGCTGCACCATGACAACCTTGCCGTTCCAGCCGGTGGCCTCGTTGCCCATGTCAAAGAAACGGTCGACGAAGGCGCGCAGGAAATTGCCCTCGCCAAACTGTAGAACCTTCTCGGGAGCGTCCTTGGGCAGCAGATAGCCCTTGTAACCGATCTCCTCGAGCGCATCGTAGCTGATGTTCTCCATCTGTGTCTCTCCTTAGATAGCTGTTAGCGTGCAGGCAAAACGGGGGCGCCGTGTGTGGCAACGGCGCTCCCGTGTTCAATGTGATTCGATGCAGGCTTATGCCTCGACGGTATCCAGATCAAAGCCAAAGTAGCGGACCGCATTGTTGTAGCTGATGTCGCGCACGATACTGCCCAGCAGCTCCATGTCGGCCGGGTACTTGCCCTGCTCGACCCACTCGCCGATCACGCTGCACAGCACGCGACGGAAGTACTCGTGGCGCGGATAGGACAGGAAAGAGCGGGAGTCGGTAAGCATGCCCACAAAGTTGCCCAGCACGCCCTCGTTTGCCAGGGCCGTGAGCTGCTCGCGCATACCGACCTCGTTGTCGTTGAACCACCAGGCAGAACCGTTCTGGATCTTACCGGCGGTCGGAGCCTCCTGGAAGCAGCCCATCACGGTATCGATCATGGTGTTATCGATGGGGTTCAGGCTGTACAGGATGGTCTTGGGCAAGCCGCAGGTCTCCTGAATGGAGTTGAGGAAATCGGCAAGCTGGTCGGACGGCGTGTAGTTGGAGATGCAATCGTAGCCGGTATCGGGGCCGAGCTTGGCAAACATGGCGCGGTTGTTGTCGCGCTTGCAGCCAAAGTGCAGCTGCATGGCCCAGCCCAGACGGACATACTCGCCGGCAACGAACTGCATAAAGGCAGTCTTGTACTTGAGGATCTCTTCCTCGGTAAGCGGCTCAGCAGCCAGACCCTTGGCAAAGATGGCCTCGATCTCGTCGGCGGTAGCCGGGGCGTACATAACGTAGTCGAGTGCATGGTCGGATGCGCGACATCCCAGCTCGTGAGCAACGTCGTAGCGCTTGGAGATGGCGGCCTTCATGCCCTCGAAGTCGCTTACCTCAACGCCGGCAACCTCGGAGAGGTGCTTGCAGTAGTCGGCAAACTCCTGGCCGCGCTCGATGCGCAGAGCGGCATCGGGGCGCATGGCGGGAACGACCTGAACGTCAAAGCTGTCGTCGGCGGCAATCTTCTTGTGCCACTCAAAGCTGTCGGCGGGATCGTCGGTAGTGCAGATCATGCGGACGTTGGACTGCTTGATCAGGTTGCGGCAGGTAAAGCTGGCCTCGGCGAGCTTAGCGTTGGCAAGGTCCCAGACCTCCTGGGCGGTCTTGCCGTTGAGGACGCCCTCGTAGCCAAAGTAGCGCTTAAGCTCCAGGTGGCTCCACTCAAAGACGGGGTTGCCAACGCAGCGACCCAGAGTCTCGGCCCACTTTTGAAACTTCTCGCGAGCAGGGGCGTCGCCAGTGATAAAACGCTCGTCGACGCCGTTGGCGCGCATCAGGCGCCACTTGTAGTGGTCGCCGCCCAGCCAAACCTCGGTGATGTTCTCGAAACGCTTGTCCTCCCAGATCTCCTTGGGAGAAATGTGGCAGTGGTAGTCGACGATGGGCATGCCCTTGGCAAAGTTGTGGAACAGCTCCTCGCCGGTCTTGGTGCTCAGCAGGAAATCCTGATCGTCCATAAAGTTTTTCATCAAACAGCCCCTTTGCTGGCAAGGCGGGCGCACGGCGCGCTCGTTATCCTTTAGGTGAACGTTCACTATACTAATCCATTGCAACTCAAAAGGTGAACGTTCACCTAACCACCATGGGGTGAACGGTCGTTTTTGTCCGTTCAACGGTTGCCGGAGCTGTGACTTGCATGTATTGCGGACCGGTTGGCGTCCCCGAACACCGAACTTGAGCGCTTTTGCTCAGGTGGGTCATATCCCGCCGTGCATTTTTGGGAGTATTCAGCATCGAAGCGCGCCGCGCGCCGTCCTCGGCGCCCCATTTGATGCGCACATTGCGTCCGATCGGCATAAAAAGTGCCGCCGATGGCGAAATACGCCACCGGCGGCACTTAAAACAGTCGTTCTGCGCCTCATTCAGGGCATGCCAATGCTGAATACTCCCAAAAATGCACGTCGCAAGAGGGGGTACCTGCCCAATCGACTAAATTCCCGCAAGTTCGCAGTAGCGGTCGACGTTGCTGCCAAACACCATCTCGACGGCGCCCTTCTGGACGGGCACCGTCGGGGTCCTTCCCCACAGCAGATAATCGCCCAGCGTCTTAGCGCCGCGATACGCCAGGCTCGTCGGGTCCTTATAGACAATATTGGTAAAGATACCGCGGCGCAAGGCCAGAGCACTTTCGGGAAACAGGTCGTTGCCGATCACCATGACCTGACCGGCCTTGCCGGTCGAGACGAGCGCGTCGGCAACCACTTCGGAACCAACGGCAAAAACGCTACAGATAAGTTCGGGGGCGTCCGGCGCACTCAAGCGCTTTTCGAGCTCATGCTCGAGTTGTTTGACTTGCGCATGGGCACCTGCAAGATCCTCAACCTGCCATGGAATATCACGTTCGCGCAGGTAATTGTGGAAGGCGCGGGCGGTTAGATAGTGCGAATCGGTATATGGGTCGCCTGTCAAAAGGAGCACGCGGGCGTCGGCCCCAGAAGCATGGACCAGGTTTGCCGCCTGCTCGGCCATAAGGCTGCCTGCCGTCGAATAATCGGCCAAGCTCGCACCCAAACGATTCAAATGCGGACGGTCGCCGTCGACAAGCTCAATCGTCACGCCCGCCTCGGCGATCTGCCCCAAAAGCTCAGTCGCACGATCGTCGCCCGGCGCATAGGCGAGCAAGCCATCAATCTTCTCGCCCACCTGCAGACGCTCGTCGATTTGCTCGAGTGCATCAGCGTAGCCGCCCACGCCAAATTCAACGCGCTCAACCGTAATGCCCCGGTCGATGACCTCCCGTTCAAAGCGATTGCAGCCTTCCCACAGGTAACGGAAAAAGTACGCTCCCTCGCGCGATGCGCGGGGCAGGCAAAACACCAGATTGATATCCTTGCGGCGCAGGCTTGAGGCACTTGTGTTGCGGTGATAGCCCATGGCCTCGGCCTTAGCGTTCACCTTGGCGCGCACGGATTCGCTCACGCCGGCCTTTCCCGTCAGAGCCTTGTGCACGGTATTGATGGAAACGCCAAGCTCGGCGGCTATGTCCTTCATGGTTACGCGAGCGCTCATGCGGTTACTCCGTTATAGATAAGTTGCCAATTAATAGTCCAGTTAACGATACCCCAAAAATACTCTTCGACTCGCCGTGCTCTCCCTCAAATGCACAAAGCGCCCCGCGAACGGATGCTCGCGGGGCGCTTGGATATCTGGACCTTATTTGATACCGCGGCCCAAGTCTTCGGCGATTTTGTCCACGCCCTTAAGTGCGGCGCACGTCTTTTTGTTGGAGCAATGCCCCGTGCAAACGCCACCCTGAGCGCAGTCGGCGCAGGTGCCCTTGCGGTAGACGCGCACGCATACCGCGACAAACGCAACGCCGATAACAGCCAGTACAACAATATCGATAGGTGCCATAGCAAGCCTCCTCTAGTTAACCATCACTTACTTTACTCCATTCTCCACCTACCGAATAGGGACAGGTTTAATTTGGTCAGTTTTATCTGCGGAAACGCCACATCTTACTTCTGGAGCAAAGCAATCTGTCCCCCCCATTGCATCAAAAAGCCCGAGTGTCACTGAGACACCCGGGCTCGTGGAAAGGGGTTGATCCTTATTCGGACTTAGGCGGAAACTGCAGCGGAAGCAGTGTTGGTCTCGTCCTCGTCCGTCCAAGCATACTTGGGCATAGGACGGAAAATCTGGAAGAGCATCGCGACCAGCAGCACGATAGCCACAACCGTCCAGAAGCCAAACTGCCCAAGGACAAGCAGGTTGTAGAACTGGTTGATGAACAGGCCGATGACCCAAGCGAAGGCGCACTCGTAGCCGATGGCAATCGCGGTCCACTTGCCGGAGTCCATCTGGTTGCGGATAGTGCCCATGGCGGCAAAGCACGGAGCGCACAGCAGGTTGAAAGCGCCAAAGGCAACGCAAGCGCCCATAGTCGGGAACATGCCGGCAAACGCGGTCCACAGGCTCGGGTCGGTCTCGGCGGCGTCGGCAACGGACAGCAGCGAGCCGGCGGTGGCGACGACGTTCTCCTTAGCGACGAGACCCGAGACGGTCAGCGCGGTGGCCTGCCAGGTGCTAAAGCCGAGCGGGGCGAAGATCCAAGCGACCAGGTTGCCAAGCATGGCAAGCACGGAGTAGTCCATGAACTCCTCGGGGATGCCGTCCATCGCAGGCAGGAAACCAAAGGAACCGTTGTAGCTACCAAAGTTGGACAGGAACCAAACGACGACGGTGGACGCGAAGATGACCGTGCCGGCCTTCTTGATAAAGGCCCAGCAGCGCTCCCAAACGTGCAGTGCCCAAGAGCGAATCGCCGGGAAGTGGTAGGCAGGAAGCTCCATAACGAACGGCGTCGGGCGACCGGCGAAGAGCTTGGTCTTCTTGAGCATGAGGCCCGAAGCAATGACGGCAAAGACGCCCAGGAAGTAGAAGAGCGGGCTGATCCACGCGGCGGTGGTGGAAGAATCGCCGATGATGGAACCCATGAGCAGAGCGATGATCGGCAGCTTGGCGCCACAGGGAATGAACGTGGTGGTCATGACCGTCATGCGGCGGTCCTTCTCGTTCTCGATGGTCTTGGTGGCCATGACGCCGGGGACGCCGCAGCCCGAGGACACGAGCATGGGGATAAAGGACTTACCGGACAGGCCAAAGCGGCGGAACACGCGGTCCATGATGAAGGCGACGCGGGCCATATAGCCGCAGTCCTCCAGGAAGGACAGCATGACGAACAGCAGGAACATCTGCGGCACAAAGCCGAAGATGGCACCCAGGCCGCCAACGATACCGTCACAGACCAGCGAATCGACCAGGCCACCGTCCTCGGTGCCGCCCGCCACAAGGGCGTCGTGCACCACGGTGGTGATACCCGGGACATAGGGGCCGTACTGTGCCGGGTCGACCGAGTCGGCATTGTCGCCCGCAGCCTCGACGGCCGCGTCGTAGGCGTCGCGGCCCTGACCGAGCACGTACCAACCGTCGGTACCGAAGAGCTGGTCGTTGGTGAAGTCGGTCACCGTGCCGCCCAAGGTAGAAACGGCGATGTAGTACACGCAGAACATGATGACCACAAAGATCGGCAGGCCCAGGATACGGTTGGTAACCACGCGGTCGATCTTCTCGGAGGTGCTCATCTTGGCCGGGGCTTTGGTGAGGCACTCGTCGATGATGTGAGCGATCACGCCGTAGCGCTCACCGGTGATGATGGACTCGGCATCGTCGTCGCAGTCCTGCTCGCACTGGGCGACCAGCTCCTCCACGCGAGCGGCCTTCTCCTTGGTGAGGTTGATGAGTTTGCAGGCGTCTGCATCACGCTCGAACAGCTTGACGGCGTAATAGCGGCGCTTGTTGGCGGGAACGCTCGCAGGCAGATTGTTCTCGATGTGGTCCAGAACGTCCTCGATGGAGGAGTCGAACTTGTGCTCCGGCACCTGGCCCTTGGAAGCTGCGGACTTCTTGACCTGCTCGAAGAGCTCCTTGATGCCCTTGTTCTTAAGAGCGGAGATCATCATAACCGGGCAGCCGAGCTTCTTGGAGAGCTTGTCCGTGTCGATCTTGTCGCCGTTCTTCTCGACCAAGTCGGCCATGTTGAGGGCGACGACCACGGGCAGGCCGGTCTCGATAACCTGAAGCGCCAGGTACAGGTTGCGCTCCAGATTGGTGGCATCGACAACCTGGACGACGACATCGGGCTCGCCGCTCATGAGGTAATCGCGCGAGCACTGCTCCTCGGGGCTGTAGGGGGAAAGCGAGTAGATGCCGGGGAGGTCCGTGATGGTAACGTTCTTGTCGCTTAGGAGCTTGGCCTCCTTTTTCTCAACCGTGACGCCGGGCCAGTTGCCAACGTAGCCGTTGGCGCCGGTGATCAGGTTGAAAAGCGTGGTCTTGCCGCAGTTGGGGTTACCCGCCAGCGCGACATGGATCTGAGAATCCGCCATTCAATCCTTCTTCCTTGTGTGCCTGCGCTGCTTTCTCCGCGCAGGCTGGATAATGTGCTTCAAAGTTGCAGCATTAAGTTAGAAAAACCTAACTTTATCTGCAGAAATATGCGCCAAGAGTCCTTACTGGACCTCGACGACGGCGGCCTCCTCCTTGCGGATGGAAAGCTCGTAGCCGCGCACGTTGATCTCGACCGGATCACCGAGCGGTGCAACCTTCACGACCTTGAACGAAGTGCCCTTGATGAGCCCCAGGTCCATAAGGTGGCGGCGAAGCGCACCCTCACCGTGAAGCTTGACGATGGTAGAGCTCTCGCCCACCTTAACGTCACCCAACGTCTTCATCCTCTTGTCCCCCTTTCGGTTTTTATGAAATGCTGCAGACTAACCGACGGTCATGATGTGCATAGCAACCTTGGAATCGATGCCAAAGCGTGCGCCCAGCACCGTGACGATGATATTGGCACCACTCGAGCTCACCACGTGGATTTCGTTGCCCTCGACAAAGCCGAGGTCCTTGAGGTGGTGTTTCATGTCCTCATTGCCCTTTACACGAGACACGCGCACGGTTTCGCCCGCTTTTACCATCGAAAGCGGCATGGCCGGCATCTGCGGTCCGCAAGACATGAGTTGCTCCTAACGTCAGTTCGTCCTCAACATCGACGCGATAAAAGTTAACCACGTCTATGTTCGCTTTAGTAAACTAGCACGTGGTTAACTTTTTGGAAAGGGTCCCTATTCAGATTTCGAAAAAGTTTCCTATACGAAACAAAAGAGGCACCGCAAAGACCATCTCTTTGCGGTGCCTTGTCATACCAATTTATGCAGCAGAGAGGACTCTCCCCTATTTCTCATTGTTACGCTTAGAGTGAGAGGTTTCTGATCGACGTGACGCACGAGGCCTCATCCACGCCCGAAACGCGGAAGATAATGTCCTCGCCACACTCGCCGTAGAGAGCCATGAGGCCCATAACGTCGCGACCGTCGGTATGGCGATCACCGATGCTGACCGACACGTCACTACGATGCTTGGCGATAATGTCATAAAGCAGCGCAACCGGGCGGGCATGCAATCCCAACGGATCTTTAATCGTCTTCGTAAATTCGACCATGTCCCCTCCCACGACATCGCACATTCGGCCGGCAAACCCAGCCACGTGGTAGTTATTGTACGTTACCGGCGCACCCCCGTCTCACAAAAAACGAGGGAAGGCACACGTCCTTCCCTCGTTGCTGGCAATAGGTAGCCGCTCGCCTACATCAGGCGCAGGCTGACGTCCTTGAGCTGGGCGCCGGAAACGGCACTCGGAGCACCCGACATAAGGTCGGAGCCGCTGGCCGTCTTGGGGAACGCCATGACGTCGCGGATGGAGTCGGAACCGGTGAGCAGCATGCACACGCGGTCCAGGCCCAGAGCAAAACCACCCATCGGGGGTGCACCAAACTTGAGCGCCTCCATGAGGAAGCCGAACTGCGACTCGGCTCGCTCCTCGGTGAAGCCCAGGAGCTTGAGCATGGACATCTGCATCTCGGCGTTGTGGATACGCATACCGCCGCCGCCGGCCTCAAAGCCGTCCATGACAAAGTCGTAGGTGCAGGAACCGGCCGCCAGCGGGTCGGCCTCGATCTTGGCGATGTCGGTCTCGGACGGCAGCGTGAAGGGCTGATGCTCGGCAGCGTAGGCCTTGCGGTCCTCATCCCAGTGGAACAGCGGGAAGTTGACGACCCACAGGAAGTCGTGGCCCTCACGCTTGATCTCGAGTGCGTTGGCCATGTGGGAACGCATGCCGCCCAGGATCTCGTCAGAGAGCAGGCGCGGACCGGCGGCGAACATCACAAGGTCGCCGGGCTCGACGTCCATGCGCTCACGCAGAGCCGCCATCTCCTCGTCCGAGAAGAACTTGACGATGGGGCTGTTGATGGAGCCATCCTCGCGGAAAGCGATCCAGGCCAGACCCTTGGCGCCAAACGTGGAGGCCACGCCGGCGAGCTTATCGATCTTGGCACGTGCCCAGGCGCCGGCGCCCTTGGCGTTGATGGCCTTGACGACAGAGCCCTCCTCGTTCGCGGCAGTCGCAAAGACCTTGAACTTGGAGTTGGCAAAGATGTCGGTCAGGTCGACCAGGTGCATGCCATAGCGGGTATCGGGCTTGTCGGAGCCATAGGTGTCCATGGCCTCCCAGTAGTTCATGCGACGCAGCGGCGTGGGCATCTCGACGCCCATGCGGCCGAAGGCATCGGCCAGGACCTCTTCGAGCGCACTCATAACGTCGTTCTGGTCCACGAAGGACATCTCGATATCGACCTGGGTGAACTCGGGCTGACGGTCGGCACGCAGGTCCTCGTCGCGGAAGCACTTGGCGACCTGGTAGTAGCGCTCGACGCCACCGACCATGAGCAGCTGCTTCAGGAGCTGCGGGGACTGCGGCAGGGCGTAGAAGTTACCCGGCTGAATACGGCTGGGAACGATGAAGTCGCGGGCGCCCTCGGGCGTGGACTTAAACAGGGAGGGCGTCTCGACCTCCATGAACTCACGGTTGTGCAGCGCCTCGCGAATGGCAAAGGTAAAGTCGGAGCGCAGCTTGAGGTTGGCCATCATCTCGGGACGGCGGAGGTCCAGATAGCGATAGCGCAGGCGGGTATCCTCGCTGGTCTCGATGCCGTCCTCGATCTGGAACGGCGGGGTGACGGACGTGTTGAGCACCTCGGCGTGGTCGGTCAAGACCTCGATCTCGCCGGTCGCAAGCTTAGTGTTGGTGGTCTCCTCGCCACGGGCGCGCACGACGCCGTGAATCTTGATGGGCCACTCGGGACGCATAGTCTCGGCGATCTTAAAGGCATCGCCGTCGGAGTGCTCGGGGTCGAAGGTGAGCTGCGTGATGCCCTCGCGGTCGCGAAGGTCGCAGAAGATAAGGCCGCCGTGATCGCGACGACGGCTCACCCAGCCGGTGAGGGTGACCTCTTCGCCCACGTTCTCGAAGCGAAGCTCGCCGCAGGTACGGGTGTGCATGGAATGCTCATCGATGGGACGGGTCTGGCTCATACCAGTGATCCTCCTTTATGGATCTGTGCCGCCCCGTGTCGTTCCGGGCGGCGTCGTACAGATTTGCCCAGCCTGCGTAAACCGCGCAGCCAGACATGGCGTTCTATCTTATCGCACCCGCGTCGATGTGCCGCGAAAAAGTAGCTCTTGCCCAAAGACTTGACGGAGACGAAACAATTGACGCGGCCTGGCCGTCGCCAAGGCGCGCCGCGTGCGACAATGTGCCCCAATACAACCGCACTCGGAAAGGCCCGTCATGACCGCACGCCTCCTCGTTATGGATATCGATTCCACGCTCATCAACCAAGAAGTCATCGACCTGTTGGGCGAGGAGGCCGGCGTGGGCGAGCAAGTTGCACAGATCACCGAACGCGCCATGCGCGGCGAGCTCGACTTTAAGCAGGCGCTCGAGGAGCGCGTGGGGCTGCTCGCCGACCTGGACGAGAGCGTATTCGAGCGCACCTTTGAGCGCGTGACATTTACCCCCGGCGCGCTGGAGCTTGTGCGCTCGGCACACAGCAAGGGCTGGAAGGTTGGCGTGGTAAGCGGCGGCTTTCACGAGGTCGCCGACAAGATCGTGGCCGCCGCGGGCATCGACTTTTGCCTCGCTAACCGCCTGGAGGTCGTGGACGGCAAGCTCACCGGCAAGCTGGCGGCAAACATTGTGACCAAGGAATCCAAGCTCATCCAGCTGCTGGATTGGGCAGTTGAGTGCGGTGTCGACATGGCCCACACCGTCGCGATCGGCGACGGCGCCAACGACATCCCCATGATTCAGGCCGCGGGTACGGGCATCGCGTTTTGCGCCAAGCCCAAGACGCGCGAAGCCGCCCCGTTTGCCATCGACGAGCGCAACCTGATGCTCGCCATGGACATCATCCTGCGCGACTAGCAAGTTCGCCCAACAATTGAATCAGTCTGTCCTATAGTTTCCGAACAATTTTGTCTTAGTGTTCGGAAAAATACCTTTTGAGTGCTAGACTTTGCGCCGTCGAAGGGAACATATATGGATAAGCGAGATCTTGAGCAGCTGCTGAGCGATGTTGCCGGCGGATCAGTCGCCCCTGCCGACGCGCTTACGCGCATCCAGACGGCGCCAACCGCCGATCTGGGCTTTGCGCAGCTCGATCTTTCGCGCGGAGTGCGCCAGGGAGCCGGCGAGGTCGTCTACGGCGCCGGTAAAACCGCCGAGCAGATTGCCGCCATTATCGAAGCGCTACACGATGCCGGCCAGGAGCGCATCCTGGTCACGCGCCTGGACGCCGAAAAGGCAGACCGCACCTCGGAGCTCCTCGACAACGGCATCGACCTGGGATATGTCCCGGACGCACAGCTCGCCCTCGTGGGAGGCAAGCCCTCCCCTACCGGCAACGGACGCATCGTCGTCGCCTGCGCCGGCACGAGCGACCTGCCCGTCGCCGAGGAAGCCGCATTGACGGCCGAGTTCTATGGCAACGAGGTCGACCGCCTCTACGACGTGGGTGTCGCCGGCCTGCACCGTCTGCTCGCGCATGCCGAGGAGCTTGCCCAGGCACAGGTGGTCATCGCCATTGCCGGCATGGAGGGCGCACTGGCGAGCGTTGTCGGCGGCCTGGTGAGCTGTCCGGTCATCGCCGTTCCCACCAGCGTGGGTTACGGCGCGAGCTTTGGTGGTGTAGCCGCGCTACTCGCCATGCTCAACTCCTGCGCCAGCGGCGTTTCGGTCGTCAATATCGACAACGGCTTTGGTGCCGCCTACCAGGCAAGTCTTATCAACCATCTGAGCGCCGGCACACCCCGCGCCCGTTAAGGAGCATTCCATGTCCAACCATCAGCATACGCTTATCATCGACGGCACCTCGGGCATCAGCGGCGATATGACCGTCGCGGCCCTGCTCGACCTGGGCGCCAGCGAGGAACACCTGCGCGAACAGCTCGCCACGCTGCCGGTCGACGGCTTTTCGATCGCCGTCACGCGTGCAAACAAGCATGGCATCGACGCCTGCGATTTCGACGTCCAGCTTGCAGAGGAGCTCGAGAACCACGATCACGATATGGCCTGGCTCTACGGCAACGAAGCAGCTGCCGAGCACACGCACGAGCATGAGCACCACCATCATGACCATGATGAGCACGAACACGAGCACTGCCATGAGCATGACCATGAGGGTCACCATCACGCCCACCACCATCACCACCGTTCTTTGGCGGATGTCACCGCCATCATCGATGGCTCACGGCTAAGCGATGGTGCCAAGCGTCGTGCCCTCGCCATTTTTTCCGTACTCGCTGATGCCGAGGCAAAGGCTCACGGCAAAACGCCCGACACCGTCCTGTTTCACGAGGTGGGCGCCGTCGACTCCATCGTCGACGTCTGCTCTGTCGCCATCTGCCTCGACGACCTTGGTATTGAGGACATCGTGGTCGAGTCGCTCTCCGAGGGTCACGGCACCATCCACTGTGCCCACGGCCTCATGCCCATTCCCGTCCCCGCTGTCGTCAACCTGTGCCAGGCGGGCAATATCGCCCTCACGCCTGCACCGGTCGCCGGCGAGCTCGTGACGCCGACGGGCGCCGCCATCGTCACCGCGCTGCGCACGTCCGACCAACTGCCCTCACGCTACCGCATCGAAGCCGTCGGCTACGGCGCCGGCAAACGCCCCTACGAAGGTTGCTCCGGTACGCTCCGCTGCCTGCTCGTTCACGCGGACGCATAGCCATGGATGCCCGCAAGGCAAAAAGCCGCGCTGCCATCGTTACGGCGTTCTCCGAGCTCCTGTGCGAGAAAGACTACGGCAAGATCACCGTCGGCGACATCATCGCTCGTGCCCACGTAGGTCGGGCCACGTTCTACGGGCTCTTCAAGAGCAAAGATGACCTGCTCGCTGAGCTCGTGCGCGATATCTGCACCCATGCCCTCGACGATGACGGTACGCCCCTCGATGACCCACTCGTACAGGTCGAGCATATCCTCAACAACCTCTGGAATCGTCGGCAGGGTGTACGGGCACTGGTAGCCGGCGCCGGCTCACGCGTCTTCGCCGACTGCTTACGCAAGACCATCATGTCACGAGCAGCCGAAACCGTGCCCGTCGACCCCTCAGGCCCCGCCGGCACCATGGACCGAAGCTTCCTACTACACCACATAGCCTCAAGCTTCGTAGCCACCGTCCAATGGTGGGCCTGGCACAATTTCCAAGCAGATAAAGCCGACGTAGCCAAAGACTACCTCTCAGCCATAAAGCCCCTCTTCACCTAAGTAAGAAGCTCATCCCAAATCATCGACCCAACCCAGGGCTCCGCGCACCCCAAAGTGTCACTCGCGCCTCAACGCCCCCACCAGCAACAAGCCCCTCCCATCCAAATTCAGAAATATATGTTGGGTTGCTTGTTCCAACGCGACCAAGATCCCGCAGCTGGCCGCATGGGGTAACTTCCCAGCGCATTCCGCAGGACGCAAAAAGGCGCGCCGCACGACGTGCGCAGCGAGCCTTTTTGCATGTCCGAGGACGCGCTGGGAAGTTACCCCATGCGGCCAGCGGACAACTATGTAGCCTTGGACTAGAACATACCCAAGAAACCGTGCACAAACAGCGCAGCCAGAGCGGCACCGACAAACGGAGCGATGCCAGGAACGAGCAGGCCGTACTTCCAGTTGTTGTCAGCCTTGTTCTTGATCGGCAGCACCTGATAGGCCATGCGAGGACCAAGGTCACGGGCTTGGTTCATGGCGAAGCCGGTGATGCCGCCCATGCCCATGCCAACGGCCCAAACGATCAGGCCGACGCAGATAGCGAGCATCAGGACGTTCTCGCCAGCACGGTTAGCAGCAGCAAGGATGGCGCTGATGAACACAAAAGTGCAGATAGCCTCGCAGAAGAAATTACGGGCATAGTTCGTACCCTCGGTGGTGGGGTTGGTCGAGAAGATATTGCGCTGGGCAATGGGATCGACGACGCCATCGGAAGCCTTGAACTCATCGGCATACATAAGCCAAGCGATTACGGCGCCCACAAAGCCGCCGAGCATATCGGCAATCATGAAGGGGATGCAGCTGCTCCACGGCACCAGGCCTACGATGCACTGGGCAAGCACCATGGCGGGGTTCATGCACACGGCACCGCCAAAGACAAACAGGCAGACCGAGATGCCAAAAGACCAAGTGGTGATGGCAAACATGTGGCCGGATCCCTGATACTTGGTGCCCTTGAGCACGGTATCGCAGTGCACGCCCACGCCAAAGATGATCATGAGGGCAGTTGCGCCGAATTCGCAGAGGAGTTTGGTAAGCATAAAACCTTATCTTTCTTGTCGGTTAAAAACGATTCGTTTAGGCCACGCACTAGTGCTGCGCGACGACAACACCCAGGCCATCGGGGATGACGGCAACCTTGGCATCGGCACCCTTCATCTCAAAGGCGAGCTTGAGCGCCTCCTCGATAGTATTGACCGGCGTCATATGCATATCCTTGAGCATCTGGTGATCGCACAGGTCGGTGACCATGATCACAGGGTGATGCGCCAGGATGCGGGCAAAAATCTGGCTCGTCCACTGATCGGGCAGGGTCTCGTCCTTAGGACGGTCGATGCAGGCGCGCTCAAACTCCGCCGGGTCGTTGTCGGCGATGTTGTGATAGAAGCCCTCGCCGCCGTGACCGTCGGCACAACCGGCGACATCAATGATCACGCCGCCCTCGGGAAGCGTGGCCTCGGCAGCGCACATGCCCTTCACGGCCTGATAGATGTTCTGGTCGAGCGGGTAACCGCCGTTGGTGGTGATGGCAATCTCGCACTCGACGGGCTCAACGCCGGCAAGGCTCTTCACGAACTCGCAGCCAGCCTCGTGCGCCTTGTGGATGTCACCGGCAAAAGAACCGATGACCTCGTGCTTGCCGTTGAGCACCACGTTAAGCACAAAGGCGAGGTGGGCCATCTCGGCGGCGGCGAACATATCCTCGCTCACGTGGTTGTGGCACAGGTTGCCGGCACGCGAATGGGAATCGTTCACAAACTGACCGTTGTGGTTGTACATGATGGTCTTGTAGCTGGCGATACCGGGCAGCACGGACTTGCGGCTGCCAGAGAAACCGGCAAAGAAGTGCGGCTCAATAAAGCCCTCGGCAAGCAGCAGATCGCAATCGGCGGCAATCTTGTTGATGATGCACTCGCCGCCAGAAGGCAGGGTGCCGATCTTTTTCATCATGCTGTCGTCAGTCGCGACGTGCATAACGATTTCCTCGTTGGCAACGATCTCCTCGCCGTACTTGTTGACGAGCTCCTCGTGCGTCGACGGACGATGCATACCCGTAGCAACCAGAATGCGAACGCGCGCCTCAGGTGCAGCGGAGTGGATGTGATGCAGCAGAATAGGCATCGTCACACGCGAGGGAACGGGGCGCGTATGGTCGGAGCTAATGATGACGATATCCTTCTTGCCAACACAAAACTCCTCGAGCGAAGGCGAGCCATAAGGGTTGGCAAGCGACTCCTCCACCAGCTCTTCCTGCGATTTCGTGGTCTTAAACTCGTTTTGATGACCTTCCATCACACCCGCGAAGTTCTTATCCTCAAGCTCCAGATGCAACGTCTTGTGGTCAAACGGCAGTTCACATTCAAACAATGACGAGCGCCCTCTTCCTTTCAACTGACACACTAGATAAACCGTTGGAAGGATACGCCGCTCACCGAAAAACGCCACCGTCCACCGACTCATTAACACAACGTTCATATTTGACCCTCAACAAAACGGCCGCGATCCCAAACGGGACCGCAGCCGCTACAGTCATAAGGCGAGAAGCGCGCCATCTTTCCCCAGCCAGTAATCCGCCGAAGACCGGACATCGTAGGGCCCGCCATTAGCTTACTTTTAGGCACACTCCGCAGGACGCAAAAAGCCCTCGCCGCACGAAGTGCGCAGCGAGGGCTTCTTGCATGTCCGAGGACGTGCCTAAAAGTAAGCTAATGGCGGGCCCGGACGACTACAGGGCTATCGATTACCCCGTGTTCTGCAGTCCTGCCGAGACGCCGGTCACAGTCGAAAGAATCAGGCTCATGTACTCGGCCTTCTTCTCCTCGGCCATCTCGTCCTGGTTCATACGCACCTCGCGGAGGGCGCGGACCTGGGCAATGGACAGGGCGTCGACATAGGGGTTACGCACGCGGACGGCGCAGCCGAGCACGCGACGGCGCTGCAGCGGCCACTCGTCACCGACGATGGCAAGAACCCACTTACGCGTGAGCTGCATCTCGGTGAAGACCTTCTCGGACAGATCCTGGCGATCGCCCAGGTGCAGATACATCTTGGCGATGCGCTGGTCAGTCTTGGCGATCGACATCTCGATGTTGTCGATAAAGGTACGGAAGAACGGCCACTCCTGGTAGGCAGCCTTAAGCTGGTCAAGATCGCCCAACTGCTCGCAGGCGGTGCCCAGGCCGTACCAAGCGGCCAGATTGATGCGCGCCTGGCTCCAGCTGAAGATCCACGGAATGGTACGCAGGTCGTCGAGCGACTTGGCGCCCAAGCCGCGCTTGGCGGGACGCGAGCCAATCGGCAGCAGACCGACCTCGGTCAGCGGCGTCACGGTCGAGAACCACGGCGTAAAGTCCTCGGTATTCAGCAGGTCCAGATAGCGCTCGTGGCTTGCGGCGTTGAGCTTCTCGGCCATATCCCAGAACTTCTGCGTGGTTTCGGTGTTGGTCTTCTCGACACTCGGAGCCGACTGCAGCAGCGTTGCGGCGGCAACGGACTCAACGTGGCGCTGAGCCAGCGTGCGGTTGCCGTAACGGGCAAAGATGACCTCGCCCTGCTCGGTGAGCTTAAAGAAGCAGTTGACCGAACCCTTAGGCTGCGCCAGCACGGCCTTGTTGGCCGGGCCGCCGCCACGGCCCACGGCACCGCCGCGACCGTGCATGAGCACCAGGTCGATATCGTTCTTCTCGGCCCACTTGGCAATGCGCTCCTGCGCGGAGTGCAGCGCGAGCATGGCCGTGGTAGGACCGGCATCCTTGGAGGAGTCGGAATAGCCCAGCATGACCTCCATGCGGCGGTTGGTCTGGGCAAGGCGCTTTTGCACCACAGGCAGCGTAAGCATCTGGTCGAGCACGTCGACGCAGCCCTCGAGGTCCTCGAGCTGCTCGAACAGCGGGATCACGTCGAGCTCGGGGACATCCTCCTCGTGTGCAAAGGACAGGTGGGCAAGCTCAAAGACGTCGGCCACATGCTGGGCGCTCTTGGTAAACGAGATGATGTAGCGGTGCGCCATCTTCTTGCCGTAGCGCTTTTGGATGGAACCGATAGCGCGGAAGGTATCGATGACCTCGCGCGTCATGGGCTGCAGGTCGCCATGGATACCGTTCTCGTGGATATCCTTGAGGGCGCGGGCGTGCACCACGGAGTGCTGACGGAACTCCATCTCGACCATATGGAAGCCGAAGGACTCGACCTGCCAGATGATGGTTTGGACCGGACCGTAGGCGGCACGGACGGCACCGCAGGCAGCAAGCGAACGCTGGACGACGCGCAGGTCATCCAGGAACTCGTCGGCGCTGTGGTACATGGTGTCGGTGATGCGGCGCACGGTGGCGTTCAGGCGGTCGGCCATGACGAGCATGACGGCGCGATGCGGCTCGTGCTCGGAGATCAGCTCGGCGCGGGCCGTGTAACGAGGGCTCATCTCGACCTGATGGTTCCACAGGTTAATGAGCTCGGCAGAAGGCTTGCTGTAGGTGGCCTCGAGCGTGAGGTTGTGGCCGATGCGGCGGCACTTGTCCTCGAGCTTGAGCACCATGTGGGTGAAGTACTTGGCGGCGACCTCGCGGCTCACCTTGGCGGTGACGTTGGGGTTGCCGTCACGGTCGGAACCGATCCAGCTGCCGGGGTGGAAGAACGCCGGGCACAGCGGCGGCACGGTGCCGGCCTTGTCGCCCAGCACCCAGTCGTCAAAGCGACGGTAGATGACGGGGATAACGTCGAACAGCGTGTTATCGAAGATGTCGATGATGGTATCGGCTTCCTCGACCGGCGTGGGCTTCTTTAACGCGATGGGGCTCGTGCGTACCAGGGCGTCGATCTCTTGCAGCATATGGCGCTCGTTCTCCACCAGGTCGGAGCCGCCCAGACGCGGACGCTCCTCCAGCAGGTTGGAGATACGGCGAATCTTGCCCTCGACGGCCTTACGACGGGCCTCGGTGGGATGTGCGGTAAAGACAGGGTGGAACTCGAGCTTGCCGAGCAGCTCATTGGCACCCTCGACGCCCATCTCGTTTACCAACTGGTGATAGGCGACGGTGAGTTCGTTGGCGGGATCGACCTCGGTATCGGTCGATGCGCCGACCTCGCGCTCGCGCAGCTGCGCCACACGGTAGTTCTCCTCCGACAGGTTTGCCAGATGGAAAAAGCTCGTAAAGGCGCGGACAATGACCTGCTGTTTATCGAGCGGCAGGCTGTCAATCAAATCGACGACTTCGCGAAACGCCACGGCGGTGGGCTCGTCGGCAGTGGGCACGCCCTGTTCGTCAACGGACTCGTCGGCAGCGCGGCTACCGGGGTTGCCGGCATTGACCACAATCTCGGCTGTCAAAATCTTGTCGAACAGGTCCGCGATCTCGGGATCATACTCGCTAAGCACACGACGTTCCAGGCGCAGGAACAGCGCCAGATTATCGCGCAGCTCCTCGGGGATCTCGATCTCGGCGAGACGCTCCCTGGACTCGGCATTCGAGCCGATTCGGTTAACGAGGCGGTTGACCACGGCAGCGACGCGCGCCGCGGCTTCGGGTACAGACTGGTTGCTTAGGTTCTCAGCCACGTTTCCTCCCATTCCTCCTTCTATGCACGTAACATGCGGTATTCATTATAGGCGCTTGAGAAATACTTTCGACACTGATTGCGCTTTACCACACAAAAGTATTTTCTGCATTGCAAGGGTTTTTGCCCCAAATGGTCGTATTTCTCGGTGGGCGGCATACGTAAACGGGGGCATTCCGCATAAAAGCGAAACACCCCCGTAACAATCGCTCTCCATGAGCAGGGCACGTTAGCAGGCCCGCAGCTCAAAAAGATGCGCTACAGGCGCTCGCGAACCGCCTCGACCACATTGGCCAGATCGACGAGAACCTCGTCATGGCTCTGCATGTCGCGCACCTTGACCTTGCCGGCGGCAAGCTCGTCGCCGCCCAGGACCAGGATGAGTTTGGCGCCCACCTTATCGGCCTGCTTAAACTGGGCTTTGAGCGAACGGCCCTGATAGTCGGCCTCGGTCACAATCCCTGCGGCGCGAAGCTCCTGCGTAATGGCAAAGACGTTCTGGCGCAGCTCCTTGCCTGCGTTGGCGACATAGACGCACGGGGCCTCCTCGGCACCCAGATCGCTGCCAAAGGCCTGCAGGGCCAGCAGGGCGCGCTCAAAACCGACGGCAAAGCCGACGCCTGCCGTGGGCTTGCCACCCTCGAGCTCGACCAGGCCGTCGTAGCGGCCGCCGCCGCCGATGGAGCCGACGCCGGCGCCAGGGGCCTCGACCTCAAAGACAGTACGGGTGTAGTAGTCCAGGCCGCGCACCAAGGTGGGATCCTCGACATACTCGATACCGGCGGCATCCAGATAGCGCTTGACTTGCTCGTAGTGCTCGCGGCACTTATCGCACAGGTTGTCGCCCATCAGCGGAGCGTCGGCCATGATCTCGCGGCAATGGTCGTTCTTGCAGTCGAAGGCGCGCAGCGGGTTGAGCTCGGCGCGCTCGCGGCACTCGTCGCACATCTCGTCGGCGTGGTCGAGAATGAACTGCTTAACCTGCTCGCGATAGGCCGGACGGCACTGCGCATCGCCCATCGAGTTAATGAGCAGACGGAGCTTGGAAAGATCGAAGCCCAGGCGCTTGTAGAACTCCATGAGCATGATGATGCACTCGGCGTCTGCCGCCGGATCGGGAGCGCCGAGCCACTCGATGCCCACCTGGTGAAACTGGCGCAGGCGACCCTTCTGGGGACGCTCGCCACGGAACATGGCCTCGGCATAGTACGCCTTAAACGGCGTGGAGCCCTGGGGCACTAGGTTGTTCTCCACGACGGCGCGCACCACACCGGCCGTGCCCTCGGGACGAAGGGCCAGGCGCTGCTTGGGCTTAAGCTTGGTGTCGGTGCCCTCGGTAAAGACGCGCTCCAGGTTGGCGCCGCTAAACACGCGGAACATCTCCTTGCGCACGACGTCGGTCGACTGGCCGATACCGTGGACAAACACGTCAACCTGCTCGATCGCGGGCGTCTCGATGGGCTTAAAGCCAAACGGCTCGAACACGCCGGCAGCAATCTGCTGCATCTTTTGCCAGGCGCGCATCTCGGCGCCGATAAGGTCGCGGGTTCCCTCCGCCTTCTGTGCCTGCATGGGCAAACACCTTTCTTTTGTATCGCGTCATAGGTAGTGGACATTATACGGCACAAACACAAACAGCGGCGGGGGGGGGGGGGGGGCCCCGGGGGGGGGGGGGGGGGGGGGGGGGGGCCCCCCCCGGGGGGGGGGGGGCCCCCCC
>CAMQJB010000019.1 GCA_947002045.1 uncultured Collinsella sp. | reverse complement strand
TGCCCGCCACCCCCCACCCGCGGCCCCGAACCGCCCGCCCCGGCCCCGCGGGGGACTGGTGCGCGACTACGCGCGGCGCTTCATGGCCCACGCCAGCAGCAGGGCTGCCACACCGGCAGCGAGTACGGCACCGGCCATGGCGTACGCGCTGTCGCCGGACTGAGGCAACGTCTTCTTGCTAGCCTTCTTCTTGGACTTAGACGTCGTAGTCGTGGTCGTAGTAGTCGTGGTAGTCTGGCCAGGAGCGGGCTTGGCTGCCTCGGCAACGGTGAAGGTCGTCTCGGCAGTGCCCGTGGCCGAAACCACGCTCAGCTTGTGCTCGCCCACGCCGAGCGTCTTCAGGAAGCTCGCCTTGAGCGTCACGATCGTAGAGCCCTCGGTGAGCACGTAGTTCTCGGCCGCGACCTCCTTATCGTCAACCAGCACCTTCTGGAAGAACTCGAGCGGCGCGTTCGAACGGAAGCTCAGGTCCTTCGCGGCGTCGACCACCATCGTCTGACCCTTGCCGTCGGTGATCACGGGCTTCAGAATCGCGATCTCCTCGGTCTTGCCCTTCTCGTCGCAGACGGTGCACTCTTGATGCTTCTCGCCCTTGGCCTCAACGGTCGCCGGCTTGTCGACGACCCACTCAAAGGTGTGCCCGGCCTTGTCGATGATGTCGCCGCAGCGGCAGACATGCCAGTGATTCGTGACATCGTGCGCCCAACCCGTGCCGTCGGGCTCGTGCTTGAGCACGCCCTCGACCGTCACGTTCACGTCGTGCTCGACGCCCTTAAGCTCAAAGGTGCCGGTGTCGGAGAGCTCAACGGCCTTACCGTCAACCTTTACGGCGTAGTCCTTGCCCGCAAAGTACGCGCTGTCGATGCTCATGGTGAGCGTTGCGGCGCCGTGCCAGTCGAGCTCGGTTGCCGTCGCGGTGAGCGAGTAGCCCTCCTGGGTGGCCGGCAGTGCCACGACCAACTTGCGACCGGCGGCCACGGTGACCTCGGTGACAGGCGAGGCATCATGGTTGGCCTTGGCCTGGTAGCGCACCTCGTACACGCCGGCGGCGAGATCCTTGAGCTCGGTCACGTCCTTGCCCACAGCCTGGTAATCGGCGGCATCCTTGGCGCGCCACTCCATCGTCGCGTCGACGCCCGTGATCTTGCCGTCACGCTTGCCGCTCACGGTCTCGGCCGTAGCCTGAATCACCGGAGCGTCCTGAGCGGCGTTCTTGATGGAGAACCCACGCGTCAGGCCCTCGGTCGGCAGCGCATAGTTGCCAGCGGCCTTGCCCGTCAGAGCGCTGAGGGTCGCCTGATACGAATCGCCAGCCTCGACCTGGGAGCCCACGACGGTCGCGCCAAGGTCATCCTTGCCGATGACGTTGCCGAGCGTTGCCTCGGGGCAGTGCTCCTTGCCGTCGTAGACAAACTCGCTGGTACCCCACGTCACGGTAAGCAGACGCTGGTTGATGGTAAACACGCCATCGACGAACGTGATGTTGTAGTTGGAGTTGGCGCCCTTGGCCTGCGTCAGGTGCAGAGCATAGCCGCCATCACGCACGTTGTCGTTATCTTCGCGCTCGATCTCGAGGCCCTCAAGAGACTCGCTTTCAACAAGCTCGCCGGATGTGATCGCCCACGTAAACACGGGGTCAGCCTCGCCGTAAGTCTTAGAAGCGTCCTGGGCGGTGACCGTAATCGCGCGCGGCTTGACCTCGAGCGCAACCTCGCCCTCGGCGGTCGTACCGTCGATCGTCACCTTATAGGAAACAGTCAGTGTGCCGACGTCCTTGATCTTGGGGGCCTCGGGAGACCAGTTCTTGCCATCGGTGCTGTACTGGGCCGTCGCGCCCTCGGGCAGTCTCGTCGCATCGACCGTGTGATATGCACCGTCGTACTCGCCGGAGTAGCCAACGATGGCGGCAACCGGAATCTCGACTGCAGGCAACGCATGCCCACAGACCGTGCACTGCTGATGCTTGGAGCCAGCCTCGGTTGCCGTGGGCGCCTTGTCGATGACCCACTCAAAGGTGTGCGCACTCTCGTCGATCTTCTCACCGCAGGTGCACTCGTGCCAGTGCGTATTGTCGTCGGAGAGCCACTCGTCGCCCACAGCCTCGTGCTTGTGCACGCCCTCGACCGTGATGGCGGTATTCTCCTCGACATTGCTCAGGACGAACCTTCCGCCCTCGTTCTTCTCGAGAAGCACGCCGTTTGCCTTGACAGCAAAGTCGTCGCCCGCATAGTAGCCATCGGAGATCTTTACCGAGAACTCCACGCTTTCGTGCCACTGCAGCTTGTTCGGGCTATGCCACGCTATCGAGTACGCGTCATTTTTCTCGGAAAGACTGACGTTCAGGTACTTGCCCTTGCCGACATGCACTTCCACAGGCGTGGACGGCATGTAATTATCGGTCTCGGCATACCAGACCTGGTAGTCGCCAGCGGCAAGATTCTCAATCTTACCGACTTCGGAAACCATGGTCTCGCCATCGGCGTCCCCGGCTTCGGTGCGGAACAGGCGGTAGGCAACGCCGCCGTGCGCGCCTTCAATCTTGCCGTCGCACTTGCCACGGATGGTTTCGGCGGTAGCCTTCAGGCCCTGGGGCTTCTCCTGCTCGGCCTTATAAATCGTGTAGGTATACTCAAGGTTTTCGGTAGGAAGGGCGTAATTCTTTATGACCTCGGGGTCACCGGCGAGGCCCGTCACCTTTGCCGGATAGCTACCGGCATCGATGCCCGTCGCGTTCTCGACCTCATAGGAGACCTTGCCCTCGTCACGCTTGACGACATTGGTGGGCTCGACCTTGGGGCCCTGAGGCTCACCGTTATAGGTATACGTTCCGACCGTCCAGCCAACACCAATCTGGCGCTTGGCGATCTCGAACGTGCCGGCCTGGAGCGTCGGAGCATAGTTCGCCCGCTGGATCTTGTCCCACTTGTCGCCGACCTTGCTCTCCTCGATCGTCAGCGTATAGGTGCCCACGTTCTCGCCGGTCTCACGGTGAATCTTGAACCAGGAGAGCGGGTGGCCCTGAACAATCGAGCCCTTGACGGCTTCGAGTTCAAAGTTCGGATCGGCCTCGCCGTACGTCTTCGAAGCGTCCTTGGGCCTCACCGTCACCGGACGGGGATCGACCTTAAGCTCGACCTCGCCCTTGCAGATGTCCCCAGACGTAAGGATCGCCTCAAACTCGACGGTCTTGGTACCGGCATCGCAGATGAGCGGAGGCTCGTCACTCCACTTCTTCTCGCCCTTCTCGCGATACTTAATAGATGCAACGGTCTCGGTGTCAACCGTCACGCCGTGCCACTCGCCATCGTAGGTGCCCGAGTAGCCCTTGATGCCGAAGGCGGGGATCTCGACAGACTCGCGCTCGTAGCCGCACGTCTTGCAGCGCTCATGCTTGGAACCGGGCCTATCAGCCGTAGCGGCCTGGTCGACGACCCACTCAAAGTCATGCTTTGCGCGGTCAACGTCCTCCTTGCCACAGGTGCAGGTGTTCCAGTGTTCGGCGTCGTCGTGCTTCCAACCGCTACCGTCGGCCTTCTTGGGGCCGTCCTTGACCTCAACCGTCAGGGCCTCGGAGGCGTTATGGTTACGGTCGGCCTTAAGGCGAACGCTGTATTTGCCGGCGGCAAGACCCTTAACCGACGTCTCGCCTTCGGCAATCCACTGATAGTCGCTGGCGGTCTCGGCTTTCCACTCGTAGGTGTTATCAATCCCGTCGATGCTGCCATCCGCCAAAGCATGCCCGGTCGCGGCCGTCGTCTTGACGTCCTTGGGAGCGGCCTGATCGGCGGGAGCGATCTTAATCTTAAGCTCGCCCTCCACCGGCACGTAGTCGGGTGCGGTAATACGGTACTTAATTGTCTCGGCACACACGTTGTCATAGACATCGCGCGTGACATTGGTATAGGAGGGGATTCGGTCTTCGTACAGCAAGCCACCATCGACGCTATATTCGACCTGCATGCCCTCGGGGGCGTTGTCGACCGTCACCGACGGCGAGTGAGCCTTGCCGTCATAGGTGCCGTCAAAGCCCTTGGCCTGAATATTCTCGAACTGCGTGCCGTAGATGCTCCAGTAGAAAAACTTGCAGGAGTAAATTGACTCGTAGGATGCGAAGTTTCCCAGGCCCCAGAGCTGGCTCCGGTACGCACCTGGATCTTTCTCCGAAACCGATTCGCCCCAAGCGAGGCGTTCGAAATCGACGCCCTCTTTAAGCTCAATCCATTCGTCGCCAAGCTTATACGTCACCTTAATGCGAGGCGTTATCTCCTCGCCCGTCCACTTATAAGACGGAACGTCGTTGAGCACGTCACCGTTGCTGAACCTGACATTATCCTTCAGCTTGTCGTAGCCGATGACTTCGATCTTGCAAAGATCCTTACGGTTGGAGTCCTTCTCCGCAAGTGAGGCGGGGTTGATCTTGAACACGCGCTCAAGCGTAACATCGTTCTGCCCCTCGACGGCAACCGTCGCCACCACGCGATAGGTGCCCGCATCGCACGGCTGCGACCCTTCCATCTCGATGCCCACGGTGTCATTCTCATCAGCGCAACGGTAAAAGCGTGCGCTCACAATCTTTACCTTGCCTTGGGCTACAGCGTTGTCCTTTTGAGACGGCTTAGTCGTAGCAAGCACGGCGTCGCGCTGTTTGCCGTTGTAGGTAAAGCTCAGGGCGCCGCTCTTGGACGACATCAGCGAGATCGTCTCGCCGTCCCTGGAGTAGACACAGTGTGAGGCCTCATACTGTCCGTTGCACGTAGCCGCGATGCTGTACCCATCCTTGTTGGCGGAATAGGTCCACTCGTGCTCGTGCTTGCGATGGATGACCTTGACCTTGTCACCGGTAACGTCGTATGCAAGGTCGGCGTTGGCAAGCTTGAGCCTGCTCGCGAGATCTTCCTGAGAGAGATCGCTCGTGCCGAGGTTCACATATTCATAGTAGTAGTGCTGCTTATTGGATTCGGAATCGAACTTGGAATCGTCGACAGACAGGGCAGCTTCGCCCGTAAAAGACTTATCGACATGAACCTTACCGTAGCTGCCGACATCGGACGCATCGACGCCCTTCGCCTTGGCCGTAGTGACCTTCGTGTTGCCGGCGAGCGTCACAGAACCAAGGGCGTAAACCGCGCAGCGCTGCGGGTCCTGAACATTGAGTTTTTGCCCGTAATTATTGCGATCAGGCGACTCATACAAATCGTCGATAGTCGAGCTCTCGATGGTGCAAGAAGCGTCTTTCGCCACCGCAATGCCGCTCGTCATATGCATCTTGTAGTCTCTATACATGTATTCGCAGGGGCCGTTCCATGAGACGGTGCCCGCATCCGGCGTAGATCGAATGCTGCAGTTCTTCACCGAAAGATCGGCATTCCTGACAACAATATTGCCCGAATGCACATGATTGTCCTCGACCTTCAAGTAGTCGCACGCAATCATTGACTGGTAATTGTTTTCGAACTTGCAGCCGTTCAACGTCACGCGAGGCCTAGCGTTTCTTCCGACCACGCTCAAGGCGCCAACGCAGTCGTCGGTGTTGTTGCTAAAGGTGCAATTGGTAAAGGTTGCATCAACCGCAACCTGGGAGCCACGAATAGTTACCGGGGCAGGAGATGCAGTGTAAGTGTTCTTATCGTTGGAGTAGTGACTCCAGCCATTCTTTACACAGTCCCAATTGCTGACGTTCACATTAGTAAAGGTCGCCGTCTCGCCTTTGCCCATGGTTCCGTACAACATAATTGCTCGATCGCACTCGCGGTCAAGGTTTGAGACGAGCGTCAAATCTTTCACAGAAAGGTTAAGCTTCTTGCCAGTATTCGGCTTATCGGCGAGATAATAACTCCAGTTATCGCTATCGCCCAAGAATGACTTGCCGTTGCAAACGACCTTTGTCGCGGCGCCAGAGTCGCCGATGAACTCGACGTATCCACCCGTGACCACGAAGAGCGGCAGTCTGTAGTACGTCTTATTACGCATATCGGTCAGCGGGCCGCCCAGATAGCTGTCATTACTAAAGTACAGGCGGGTGGGGTTCTCCGCCGTGCTGCCTTGAACCTCGTAATAGTCAATATCGACCTTACCGGTAAGGACATAGTCCTCGCCAGCCTCAAGCACTACAGGCTTATCTTTCTCGTAGTATGACAGGTCATCCTTCGACCTTATTGGAAACGTCGCGCCCTGCGGATACGCCTCCGCCACCGTAGGCGTGGCGAGCGTCGTCGCCGCACCCCCAAGCGCCAGCGCTGCAGCCAGCACGCAAGCAGCAAGTCTGCGCATCCCCATCTTCTTCTCCCTCATCACAGTTCCCCTTACCCCTATGCTTTCGCGATGTTCGTTATCACTTGGCGCCGGCGGTCGGCCTGATTCCCCGTCCGACCGCCGGCATCGATTGACATGTGTATCCATGGAGTATTGTGCGGTCGTCAAAACTGACGCCCTGCCGCTTGGCGCGAGTTGCACGCCTTGGGGCGCAAATGGGACACGCCTCCGCGGGCGGCGCGCACCCAATGTGGCAAAATCGAACTACTAAGGGGGCCCGAATGCTCAAGATCATCGCCTGCGACGACGACGTCGCTTTTCTAGATAGACTGCACCGGATGATCGACCGCTGGTCGACCGAAACGGGCACGACGGTCGACGTTGCACTCGTCACGCGCGGCGAGGACTTGCTGGCCCGCCATGCCGCATCGCGCGCCGACATCATTCTGCTCGACATGATCATGCCGCTCGTCAATGGCATGGACACCGCGCGGGAGCTGCGCCAATCCGATACCGCCGTGCGCCTGGTGTTCCTCACCTCGTCGCCCGAGTTCGCGCTGGAGTCCTATGAGGTCCGCGCCTTCGACTACCTGCTCAAGCCCGTAACGTACGAACGCCTGGCGCAACTGCTCGACGAGCTTTCGAGCATGCGACCCGCCGTGACCGATGAGCTCGTAACCAAAACGTCCTTTGGCTACCACGCCCTGCGCCTGTCTGATATCGAATATGCCGAGGCCCGCAACAAGCACGTGGTATTCCACCTGCGCGACGGGCGCGACATCGAGGCGCTCGAGCCGTTCCGCAACATCGAGGACCAGCTGGCCAAAAACGCAAGCTTCTTTAAATGTCACCGTAGCTACCAGGTCAACCTGCGCAATATCGACCACTTCAACCGCACGGATATCGTCATGCGCTCGGGCGCTTGCATCCCGCTGGCGCGCAGCTGCAAGCAGGGTTTCCAGGATGCTTACTTTGCGGCACGGTTCGAGGGCGGGAGGCGCTAATGCTCCCCACGGCCGAGATGGTACTTTGGGCAATTCACCACGCAACAACCCTGCTTTTTGGCGTTTTTGCCTCGGCGGCGCTCTGCGGTATCGAGATCAACCGGCCTCATGCGCTTGAGCTGGTGATGGTCGGCGCCGTAACCGGATGCGCATTCGGCCTCGCCGACGCCGTCGGCGGCGAGCTTTTCGCCCGTCAGGTATATCCACTCGTCGTGCATCTGCCGCTCGTCATCTATCTGTGCGCGCTATCGCCTGAGCCCGCTGCTCGTTATGCTGGGCGTCACCAGTGCTTACCTGAGCTGCCAGTTTAGCAACTGGATGGGCATCGCCACGCTCGCCGCCACCGAGTCGCAAATCGCGTACTACGTGGCACGCATTATCACCACGGCCGTCGTCTTTGCGATCCTGCTGCATTGGGCAAGCGACATCGGTCCGCGCCTGGCGGTCAAAAGCCCTACCGAGCTCGAGATTCTGCTCATCCTGCCGCTCGTCTACTACATCTTTGACTACGCCACCAACGTCTACACCACGCTCTTCCACTCGGGCTCCGTGGTGACGGTTGAGTTTTTGGCGTTTGCGCTTTGCGCGTTCTACCTTATGTTTCTTGCTGTGTATCTGCGCGAATACGAGGCGAAGGAAATCGCCGAGCGCGAGCGCTGGATGCTCACGACCCGCGACAACGCAGCTATCAAAGAGCTCGAGGCTTGGCGCCAATCTGGACGTGAGCTTTCAGTCCTCCGCCATGACATGCGGCACTTCCTGCGCGGCCTTGCGGCTTTGATCGAGGAGGGCCACATCGACGAGGCGCTCGAGCGCATCGACGAGCTCTGTGAGACGAACGACCGCACCGCCGTGCGCCGCTACTGCGCCAACGACACGGTCAATATCGCGCTTTCGTCATTTAGCTCCGATATCAACCGAAACGGCATCACCGCCGATTTGCGCGCCGCCGTGCCCGAGAGCGTCCATGTAGCCGACGTCGATCTGTTTAGCGTGCTCTCAAACGCCCTGGACAACGCCATCGTCGCCGCAAGCGCCGCTCCCCAGGGCAAGCGATTTGTCGATCTTGACTTGCGTTGCGAGGACGGTCAACTGCTCCTTTTGGTCTCCAACACGTTTGGGCGCCCGCCGCGCATGGTCGACGGCATGCCCGTAGCCGGGCACACCGGACACGGCTTTGGAACCAAGAGCATTAAGCTTGCCGTCGAGCGCATGAACGGCAACTGCCAGTTCCGCATCAACGGCGACCGGTTTGAACTGCGCGCCGTGATGTAGGGACGCGACAGGCCGGCAGCCGCGTTCGACCCGCTGGGGCTGCCTTGTCGGCGCCGGACCGCTACAGCGGCGCGGCTGCCGGGGTCAGCTGTTTGATGTATGCCCACATGCGCTGCTTGGCCGCTTTGTCGGTCAGCGCCGCCTCAAAGCCATCGAGCGCGAGCACGCGGCGGCCCTGCACATGGGCGATCAGACCGGGCTTGAGCATGGCGGTGTCGAAGTCATCAATCGCCACGAGCATGTCGGCGTAGGTTTCGCGCATGACATCGGCCGCGCTGTTATCGAGCAGCAGCACCGCCTCGGGGTCCAAGGCCTCAAGCGCCTCGCGGAACAGGTCGCACGGCAGGGCGTGGCCCACCGTCACAACTCCGTCGCCCGCGCCGGCAACACTCGCCAGCACACAAAAATCTTCGGGCGCGTAACCGATTGCCCCGAGCGCCTTGCGCAATGCGGCGCCATCCGCGCCGGCGGCAAGTTCGCCGCCCGAGCGCTCGGCATCATCCAAATCACCTTTGACCAGCACGATCGGCGAGCACGCGTTGCCCGCGATGCGCACGCCACGGGCCGCAAGCGATGCAAGCTCCTGCTCGGCCGCCTGGGCGATGGCTTCTTTTTTCTGACTTTGTGACGTGGGCATGCGCTCTCCAATCGTTTGCGTGCCCACCATTATATAAAAGAGCCGCCCGCGAGTGGTTGCTTTGCGGGCCGCTGGGTATAAGCACGGTCGTACTGAGTTTTACGCGGCCGAGCCGCGTCGCATCATGGAGGTCACCATGGCTGACATTAAGCAGATTACCCCCGAGAACTTCGATTCCGTCGTTAGCGACAACCTTTCCGTACTGGTTGATTTTTGGGCGCCCTGGTGCGGGCCCTGCCGATCGCTCTCGCCCATCGTGGACGAGGTAGCCGACGAGCTGGCCGGCAAGCTTGCCGTTGCCAAGTGCAACGTCGATGACAATCAGGACCTGGCCATGAAGTTTGGCGTCATGAGCATCCCCACGCTGATTGTCTTTAAGAACGGTGAGGAGGTCGACCGCTCGGTCGGCGCGCTGCCCAAGGCAAGGCTGCAGGCATTGCTGGAGAAGCACCTGTAATACGCTGGTTACATTTTGGCGTCCTGCCGCCGTCCATGAGCGCTTTTGCACCGCTCGCCGGACTTCTGGGTGCACCGCGTGCGACCACGGATAGTATGGTAGTCACAAACAGCCCCCAGTGAACGGGTGCGGGTCACACAGACTCGCACCCGTTTTCTTATGCGGTAGTGCCCCGCGCGGGCGTAGTAGAATCTGAACCACTGGATTGCCCCGAACATAAGGAGATCTCACATGCATGACGTCGGAATGAACATGAGCCAGCTTGCCATGAGCGTCAAGCAGGTCGACGACACCATCGAGCTCGCCCACGAGTGGAGCCATCAGCTGCTGCATGCGACCGAGAATTTTGACATGGAGCGCATTGGCGCCAAGCTCGAAGCTGCCATGGCCGCACTGCACGAGGCGCATGACGCGCTCGAGGGCTACGAGGAAGCCATCGAGGCCGACCACAACTCCGTCGGCTCCGTAAAGCTGGTGTAAGGTGTCCGAACACGAACACGCGCACGGCTGCGGGCACGACCACCGCAGCGGCACGGGCGACGAGGCGAGCTGCCGTTGCGGCGGCGGCTCCGAGCTGGTCCGTTTTTCGGTCACCGCGCCCGATGACCTACTGCGCCGCTTTGACGAGCAAATCGCACGCCGCGGCGACGTGGCCAACCGCTCCGAGGCAGTGCGCGATTTGATTCGTGCCTCAATCGCCAAAGAGCAGATGCGCACGCCCGATGAGCACGTTATCGGATCGCTCACCATGATCTACGACCACCATACCGGCGACCTGACGCGCCGTCTGGACGAAGTGCAGCACGACTACACCGACGAGATCGTATCGACCATGCACGTGCATCTGGATCACCACAACTGTCTGGAGATTCTGGCGCTCAAGGGTCGCGGCGAGCGCGTCTACGAACTGGCCGACCGCCTGCTGGGCCTGCGCGGCGTTAAGCACGGCGAGCTCACCTGCGCCGCCACCAAGCAAAGCCTGGGGCTATAGCGGGATTTCCCGCAGCGCACCTGCCAAAAAGGGACAGGTTTGTTTTGGCAGGTTTAGAAGTTTTACCTACCAAAATAAACCTGTCCCTTTTTGGTCGGTTTTGATGAGGGGTGTCGCATGCGGCATGTGCATATTCATGTGACGGGCATTGTGCAGGGCGTTGGCATGCGACCGTTTGTGTATCGCGAGGCCATGGCGCATGACATTTGCGGCTGGGTGCTCAATGCGGGCGACGGCGTGCACATCGAGGCGCATGCTCCGGCCGATGCGCTCGATGCTTTTGTTGCCGCGCTTTCTGAGCATGCGCCTGCGGCAGCCCGCGTAGAGCATGTCGAGACTATGGACCTGGCAGCCAACGGTTGGGATGCCGCCAGTGAACAGGGTTTTCGCATCGTAGCATCGCAGGACCAGACCGCGCACACGACGCTCGTCTCGCCCGATATCGCCACCTGCGACGATTGCCTGCGCGAGTTGTTCGATCCCACCGACCGACGCTATCACTACCCCTTTATCAACTGCACTAACTGCGGCCCACGCTTTACCATCATCCGATCGCTGCCTTATGACCGAGCGGCCACGTCGATGGATTGTTTTCCCATGTGCCCCAAGTGCGCCGCGGAGTATGCCGACCCACTCGACCGGCGTTTTCACGCGCAGCCCGATGCCTGCTTTGATTGCGGGCCGCATATTACGTGGCGCGAGGCGGGCGTGGGCAATGAGCAGAGCGAAGCCGCCGCGTCGCCGGCCGTCGGCACCACGCGCGAGACCAGCGACGCCATTATCGACCGCTGTGTTGAGCTGCTGGCCAACGGCGGTATCGTCGCTATCAAGGGTCTGGGCGGATTTCACTTGGCATGCGACGCCTCCAACGAGCAGGCGGTAGCCGAGCTTCGCCGCCGCAAACGCCGCAGCAACAAACCGCTTGCCGTTATGGTACGCGACCTTGCCGACGCTGAACGCCTGTGCCATGTCAACGACGTTGAGCGCGGCTTGCTGGCCGGCAGTATTCGTCCCATTGTGCTGCTGCGCCGACGTGCTGTTTGCGAGAGCGGCGGTTCCCCCAACGCCCTCGCGCTCGCGCTGTCCGTCGCACACGACCTTCCCGAACTCGGTGTTATGCTTCCCTACACCCCGCTTCAGCATCTGTTGCTTGCCGCGGCAGAAACCCGCGGCATGCACGCGCTCGTCATGACCAGCGGAAACCTGAGCGAGGAACCCATCGAGACAGACGACGACCTTGCCTGGGAACACCTCGTTGCCGCCGGCATCGCCGACGCGTTGCTCGGTAACGACCGCGCGATCCTCTCGCGCTACGACGACTCTGTAGTGCGAGAGGCGAACGGCGCCGTTATGCCCGTTCGCCGCGCTCGCGGATATGCACCCCAGCCGCTGCCGTTGCCGGCGCTCGACGGCGCTCCGTCCTGCATGCTCGCCTGCGGGCCACAACAAAAGGCCACGATTGCGCTCACGCGTGAAGGGATGAACGGCGAGGCGACCTGTTTTGTGTCGCAGCATATCGGCGATGTTGAAAACGGCGGGACCTTCGATGCCTGGAACGCCGCACGCACTCGCTTGGAAGATCTCTTTGACTTGGCGCCCGCCGCCTTAGCCTGCGATGTACATCCCAGCTATCTATCGAGCCAGTGGGCGCGCGAGCAGGCACGAAAATGCAATCTGCCGCTCGTCGAGGTGCAGCACCATCATGCGCATATCGCGAGCGTAATGGCCGAGGCCATCGCCGCGGGCCAGCTTACAACCGACGCGCGCGTCCTTGGCATCGCCTTTGACGGCACCGGCGCCGGTACCGATGGGACCATTTGGGGCGGCGAGTTTCTTGTCGCCAGCCTTGGCGGCTTTGAGCGCGCCGCGCATTTGCGCACCTGGGCGCTCCCCGGCGGGGCGGCCTCCGTGCGTGACGCCCGCCGCAACGCCTTCGCCTTGCTCAGTGAGCTCGGCCTGCTTGAACACCCGGGGGCCGTGGGGCTTTTGGACAGCCTTGACGAACAGACGCGCAGCATAACGGCAACGATGATCGAGCGCGGCATCAACAGCCCGCGCACCAGCAGCATGGGTCGCTTGTTTGATGCCGCAGCCGCGATTCTGGGCATTTGCGGCCAGGCGACCTACGAGGGTGAACCCGCCATCGAGCTTGAGGGCGCCGCCTGGCGCGCGCTCGGCAGCGAAAGTATCTGCCCCACCGGCAATATGACCAGCTTTTCCGTAACCGAATCATCCCGTCCGGACGACTGCCATGTTCTGAACTCCAGACCGCTTATTGAGGCGCTTTTGGAGGGAATCGGGGCCGGCGTGCCCGCCGGCCAGCTCGCGCTCGACTTCCACGTCACCATCGCACGCGCGTCAGCCCGCATCGCAAACGAGATCTGCGCCCGTGAAGGCCTCGACAGCGTCGCGCTCTCGGGCGGTGTGTTCATGAACCGACTTTTGCTCCAGTTCCTCACCCGCGAGCTCAAAAGCATGGGTCTTACCGTCTTGGTTCCCCACTCCGTGCCCGTCAACGACGGCTGCATCGCCTACGGTCAGGCGGCGATCGCGCGCGCCCACCTCGCGCAGATCGCATCGCAGTAGCCCGATCTCGCTCGTCGCCGCGCCAACTGTCTCACGGGCGTAACGCGTTTGCCCGCGAACCCCGCGAGCGCTACCATCAAGCAATGGATTATCAAGCGCCTATCCAGCGCAAAGCGTATAAAAGGGGAACAATATGTGCCTTGCCGTTCCCGGTAAAGTAGTCAAACGCGACGACGACCTCAAGGCCACCGTCGACATGATGGGCATCGAGCGTCCGGTGTCGCTGCGACTCGTGCCGACGGCACAAGTAGGCGACTATATTCTGGTGCACGCTGGATTTGGCATCCAGATCGTCGACGAGCAGGAGGCGCAGGATACGCTCGACCTGGTCAACACCATGACCGAACTGGTCGAAGAAGACCAACTGGCCAGCAACCCGGCCGAGGCGTACTAGTGGTGGCCGGACAGCCGGCTCGCTCCGGTATCGACTTTTCGGCATTTCGCGATTCCAAGCTGGCCCGCGAGCTCATCGAACGCATCCGTGAACTCGTCGGCGACCGCACCATCAACCTTATGGAAGTCTGCGGCACGCACACCGTGAGCATCGGTCGCTATGGCTTTCGCTCCATTATGCCGGCGGGACTCAAGCTGCTGAGCGGCCCAGGTTGCCCCGTCTGCGTTACCGCCAACCGCGATATCGACCATGCAATCGCGCTCGCCAACATAGACGGCGCCATCATCACCACCTTTGGCGACATGATGCGCGTGCCCGGATCGTCCACCTCACTCGCCGCGCAAAAGGCAGCAGGGTGCGACATTCGCATCGTCTACTCCCCGCTCGACGCGCTCGATATCGCCGAGCAAAACCCCAATCGTCCGGTCATCTTTATGGGTGTGGGCTTTGAGACCACAACGCCCACCATCGCCGCCGCCATCCTGGAGGCAGACGCGCGCGGGCTGCAGAACTTCTCGGTCTACTGCGCCCATAAGACCACGCCGCCGGCGCTGCGCGCCATCGCCAACGATCCCGAGACCACTATCGACGGCTTTATCCTTCCGGGGCACGTCGCCACCATCACAGGCCTGGCACCCTTTGGGTTTTTAGTCGACGAGTTCGAGACCCCCGGCGTGGTCACGGGATTTGAGCCGGTCGATATTCTGCAGGGCATCTGCATGCTGGTCCAGATGGTTGTCGAGAACAAGCCGGCGATCGACAACGCCTACCGCCGTGGCGTCAACGCAGACGGTAACCCCGTGGCGCGCCAGCTGGTCGAGCAGGTATTTGAGCCGTGCGATACCACATGGCGCGGGCTGGGGCCGATTGCGGCCTCGGGACTCGCCATTCGTCCCGAATTCTCGCGCTTTGATGCCCGCACCCGCTTTGACGTGCCCATCGAGCCGACGGTCGAGCCACGCGGATGCCGCTGCGGCGACGTGTTGCGCGGAGCCATTACGCCGAGCGACTGCCCTCTGTTCGGCCACGCTTGTACACCCGAGCATCCCGTCGGCCCCTGCATGGTGAGCTCGGAGGGCAGCTGTGCGGCGTACTTTAGATACCGTAACTAGCCCGGACGCACCCGCACACTGGCACCACCCACGATTGGAGTTTTCGATATGTCCCATAGCGTTACCGATAGCACCGTCCTGCTGGGTCACGGCTCCGGCGGCCAGATGATGAAACGCATCATCGACGAGGTCTTTTTGGATGCCTTTGGGTCGCCCGAGCTACTCGAGGGCAACGATGCCGGCGTCGCCGCACTGCCCGCGAGCGGGCGCATCGCCATGTCGACCGACAGCTTTGTCGTCTCGCCCCAGTTCTTCCCCGGCGGCAACATCGGTCGCCTTGCCGTGTGCGGAACCGTCAACGACGTCGCGACCTCGGGCGCCAACGTGCGCTACCTATCGTGCGGCTTTATCCTCGAAGAGGGTTATCCCATGGACAAGCTGCGTCAGATCGTGCAAACCATGGCCGAAACGGCGCACGAGGCGGGCGTGGCGATCATCACCGGCGACACCAAAGTGGTTGAGCGCGGCGGGGCCGACGGCGTCTACATCAATACCGCCGGCGTGGGCGAAGTGCCCGCGGGTGTGGCGCTCAGTGGCGCAAACTGCCAGCCTGGCGATGTCATCCTGGTGTCGGGCACACTCGGCGACCACGGCATCGCCATCATGAGCCAACGCGAGGGCTTGGCGTTTTCGAGCAACATCGAAAGCGATGCCGCGCCGCTCAACCACCTGATAGCCGACGTTCTGGCCGCAGCCCCCGACACGCGCTGTTTCCGCGACCCCACGCGCGGCGGCCTTGCATCCACACTCAATGAGTTTGCGCAGGCCAGCGGCGTTGCGATGGAGGTCGATGAGGACGCCGTGCCCGTGCGTCCCGATGTGCAGGCGGCTTGCGAGATGCTCGGCTATGACGTGCTGCAGGTGGCAAACGAGGGCAAGATGGTCGCCGTGGTGCCAGCCGAGCAGGCCGATGCGGCTCTAGCCGCCATGCGTACTGCCCGCTACGGCGAGAACGCCGCGATTATCGGCCGCGTGCTGCCGCTTGGATCGGACGCTCGACCCGCCGTGCGCGTACGCACCGGCTGGGGCTCAACCCGCATCCTCGACATGCTCGTGGGAGAGCAGCTGCCCAGGATTTGCTAGCGGCTGCTCTGCAAGCTGCCCAGCATCCGGCCACAATCGGCCCGCCCATTTTCACTGGGACGTTGGCCCACTCAAACTGCGGGGAGATGGAAGAGCCCTCCTGCCGAGCTGATCGGCAGGAGGGCCCTTCGCTTTGCAAAACCATACTCCTTGCAGTATTTACCTGTCAGGCAGACGCTCGCTACGCCGCGCGACGCTTGGTGTAGAAAAACCAGCCGCCGACGGCCGCGATACCGACGATGCCCACGGCAACACCGGCGATGGCAAAGCCGTTCGAGCCCGCGTCCGCAGCCTTGTTGGCGACGCCGGCGCTCAACGCGGCGGTCTTGCCGGACGTGCCCGACTTTTTGCCGCTCTTGTCTGTCTTGCCGGCGACGGAAGACTCCGTCGAATCCTTCTTGCCGGATTCGGCCTCGGCCTTGGAATCGCCAGCTGCCTTGACGCCCTCGCTCGAGGAAGCACCGGCCATCTTGGCGGCCACAGGAGCCATTACGCCCGCAAAACCGGCGGTCCCGTTGCCGGCACCGCCGTCCGACCCGGCACCCGGCGTCAGGACGCCCGGCGCCACCGTGGGCTTCTGCGGGTCCTTGCTGCTCGAGCCCTTGCCCGCCGTCACGGCCGTCTTCCAGGCAATCGTCTCTCCCGAGGAGACACGATACGTCGTGAGCGCGCGGAGCGCCTGCTCGGTCGCCATGGCGTTGGCCGCGCCGCCCTTGCTGTGCGCATAGCCGTTGCCGCCGTCCACGCGGTACAGGTCCAGCGCGCAGACCACGTTGGTCACGGCATTTGCAAACCCGTTAACGGGGTTGGCCGGGTCACGGTCGAGCGAAAGCAGCGCGAGGATCACCTGGGCATTGGCCTCGGCAGAACCGAAATCACAGGTGCCCGCGCTCATCTTGCCCTTGAGGTAGGAGAGGCCGTTCTCGATGGCAGCATCGACCTTGGTGTCGTCCTCATAGGGCGCCACGGCCTGGATCGCCATAGCCGTCAGGTCCACGTCGCCCAGACGCGTACCCTCCACGGCGTCGTCGCTGCCGAGAAGCTCGCAGACGGCGTCCGCGAGGCTCGCGCGCGTCCAGGCAGAACCGGCGGGTACATCCGAGCCGCTCGCATTAAGCGCCATCAGCGCAAAGATCTTCTCGTTGGCGCGCGTCATATCGGTGCGGCTGCAGATGAGCTCGACCAGGTTGACGCCGTCATAGTCGGTGATGTCCTCGCCGATGGCGGAGAGGGCCAGCGCCACACGCTCGGTCTCAGTCAGAGCGCAGGTCGCACTCCCCCACTCGGCCTTGTGCTTGGCCAGCGAGGCGCGGTAGTTGTCGAGCAGCTTGGAATCGATCTTGCGGCCCGCCTTGGCAAAGTCGTAGATCTCCCACTCGTCACCGTACTGAAAGGCGTCGGAGCTGCGGCGCACGTCGATGAACGCAGCGGCAGCATCGATGCCCGCCGAGGCGGACTCACTCGTGGCGGGGCTCGCGGCCACACCGGCCACGGTGATGGTAAGCGTCACGGGCTCGGCACCGGCGGTCGTGTCCACCGGCGTACCCGTCGCGACCACCGTGCCGGCCGAAAGCGCAGTCACCGTGTAGTCACTCGAGGCCACGTACAGGCCGTCATCGGGAGCGCCGTCGACGTGCTTCCAGGCGCCCTTCTCGATGCGGTCGATGCCCACGATACCCGAGGCGTCCTTGCCGTCGAGCGTCTTGAACGTCCAGGTGAGGCCGGGCTCGGTCACGCTCCAGCCGTCCGCGTCGTTTTTACCGGTAAAGGTCAGGTCGAGCTTTTGCGCCGAGCCGGCCTTGAGGTAGAGGCTGTCCGTGCCGGCCGTCACGCTCGCAAGCGGATTTTGGTAAGCATAAGTCACGTCGCACGACGCGCTGATGACCTTGCCATCGGCGTCCGTGTCGGGCAGCGTCGCGGTAAACGTGGTGGTGCCAGCCTTGTACGCCGTGTAGCCGATCTCGCCCGCGGTGGCGTAGGCCGCCACGGCAGGATCGCTGCTCGTCACGGTAAAGTTGTCGCGGTTGGTGGCGTTGTCGGGCGCCACCACCGGGCGTGCGTGATCGGCCAAAAACGCGCCGCGCTCAGAGAGCGGGTTGCGGCCCTGCAGGTAGACGGTGGCGCCGTCCTCGTTATAGCCCATCGAGATGGACGTGGCGGCCACGGCTTCTGACGTCAGCGTCACGCTCTTGGAGCCAGCGCCCGCAGATGCGACGTCGCGCGGGGTAACGGTGATCGTGGCACTGCCGGCATGCTTGAAGTAAAAGCAGGCCGAGTAGTCGTTGCTGTAGATGGTCGTAGGATTGCTCGAGGCAAAGTGGAAGCGGCTGAACGAAACGGGCACGTACTCGTCCTTATCGGCGTCGACGTAATGCACGCGCACCTCGAGGTTGCGCACCTCGGAGCCCTGGACGGTAGCCGCACCATCGGTCACGTCGCTCACGGTGCCGTCGGAGGCACGATACCACAGCTCAAAGTCATCGAACTGTTTGGCCTTGGCCTTAATCTTGATGGTGGCCACGGTCTGCTCGGAACCATTGGCCTTATGCTCGGTGGCGGTCACCGTGCCGGTGGCGTTGTCGTAGATGTAGAGCTCGCCCGTGGACTCGTTGATACCGATGTTTCCGCGGTTGGCATCGTCGGTGCCCCAGGTGACGGTGCTCGTGGCCGGCACGCCCTTAAGCGCAAAGACGCCAAGTTTGCGGTAGGCGTTCACAGCGTCGGGCGAAACCTCGAGCATATGGTCGGCAACCGCCTGGCTGGTGCCGTCGTTGGCCGTGAAGCTCACGGTGTAGGTGTCGTCGGGCGTGGTATCCTCGGGCACCTGGTAGCTGTTGCCCGAGCCAAAGACCGGCGTGCCATTTTTATCGATACCCCAGCTGCTGCCGTTGGCGCCGCAGTTAGCGTTGATGAGGTCGGCGAAGGCGTCGGTGGCCATGTCGGCCGGGTCGACGGCATAGGAGTTGACGAGCGCCGAGGCGGGGGCGTCCATCTTGTTGGTGAGGAATGCGCCCCAGTAGGTGTTGACGAGCTGGCCCGCGTTGTAGGTCGCGAACAGCGCGCCCGCCGTGCCCTCGGAGGTCGACACGCAGTTGGACACGATGCCGCCGTCGAGCGTGCGCGCAAAGCCCGCAACGCCCTTGCCGGTCACGCTCGTGGAGCAGTTGAGCACGGCGCCCTGCACACTGTTGCCCAGGGGGCCGAACGCCTTGCCGTCCGTCGCTTGCTTCAGTTTGCCGGCAAACGAGATGTTCTGCACCACGCCCGTGGAGGCAACGCCGCCCATGAGCGACTTCACGCCACCGCCGTTGGCGAAGGTGATGGTGTGGCCCTGGCCGTCGAGTGTGCCCGCAAGTATGCCCATGGGAGCAAAGAAGTACTCGTCATCGATGGTAATGTCGTTGTCGAGAACGTAATAGGCGTCGGCGTCGGCGGGTTTGAACTTGTTTTCGAGGTCGCTCTGCGAGCTCAGGTGCACTACGTTCTGCGGCTGAGCCACGGGCTCGGTGGGCTTGGGCTTCTCGAGCGCGGCAATGGCATCGGTGAGCGTCTTGGTTGCGGCGTTGACCTCGGCCTGCTTGGCGTCATCGTTGGCGTAGACGTCTTGAGCGCTCACAAGGGCCTCAGCGAGCTTCGACCAGCTCTCGGCCGTGTAGTCGTTCTCGATCTTGGCGTTGGCATCGTCAATCGCAGCCTTGAGGGCATCCTTGTTCACGACGACCGCAGCGCCGCCCGAGATCAGCACAGGCAAACCGCCCTGCGCAGACCAGGTAAAGCCGGTGGCAGGGGCATCGGTGTTGAGCTTATCGACCGAGGCCTGGGTCTTGAGGTCGTCGACAGAGATTTTGCTGCCAAAGGAAGAATCGACCTTGTAGCCGCACGCCTGATCGCCCGCAGTGAACAGATTGTTGGTCACGGTGCCAGACTGATACCAGGCAACGAGGCCGTAACCGCCAAAGGGCATGCCGCTGAGGCTGCCGGCGTAATACGAGTTGAGCACCGAACCGCCATCGAGCTTTCCTACAAGACCGGCAGCGTCAGCGAAAGTCCAATTGTCGTCAGAGGGGCTTGCCGTCGACCAGCACATTTGCACGGTACCCGAGCATGTGGTGGCGATAGGACCGTCGGTGCCAGAAATCGTCATCGAACCCGTCACGCCCAGATTCTGTACCGTACCAGCCACGCTCTTCGCCAGCGCCTTGCCGTTGAGCACGATGCTGTGGCCCTGGCCATCGAGCGTACCGGCCACGGTCTCGATCTGTTGGCCAGCCTCAAGGCTGATATTCGCCGCGAGCTTCACGACAGCCCCGGCCTCGATGGTGGTGGGCAGCTCATCGGCAAAAGAGACCATCACGGTCTCGCCGGCCTTGGCGACGCGCGCGCCGCGTGCCTGCTGAGCATCGGCATCCTCGTCGTCGATGTCCGCCGCGGCAGCAAGGCTCTCATCGGCAGACGGAGCGGCCTCGGAGCTCGCCTCGTCCGCCGATGCCTCGGCGCCTTCAGCACCCGTCTGCTCGTCCGCAGTGAAACTCGACTCGTCGGCATTCTCGGCAGTATCCGCCTGCTGCGAGGCCTGGGCCTGCGCCTGCACAGCGATCTCTGCCACGCCCTCGGCAAATGCCGACGTACCCGGCATCGACCAGACGAGCAGCGCCGAGAAAGCAGCGGCTCCCAGGCGCTTGAGCATAATGTTGTTTCGCGTCACCCGTTCTCCTTCTTTCGCGAACCTGCAATAGAGCCATGGCGAAGAAGGCGGGACAGGCGATACCCCGGCAGCACAAAGGCGCACGTCAGCCACCCTATCGGCAGCAAAACGCACGCTCAGCAGCACCCCTTGTAGACCGGAATCCAGCGGCAAACAGAGAGGCCCTCGGTTTCGAGAAGAGCGCGGGCAGGTAATCTGACTCGCGGGCGCGCCCGCATACAGTAACCGCCTTGCTCGGGATTCTCACCCGATTCCCCTTTATGCGCTCGCGCGCACCCGTGCTCCGGCTTCTATTTTTAATCGGAGGAAGTGTACGTTACCGCAGGTAAATCGGTCAATGCGCTACACAAAAAACCGCCATACCCGAGCCATATGGCTCCCGGATGACCACCTATAGGCAACCCATATCGCCACTAGGCCGCTAACGAACCAAGCCCGCCCGCAAGATTGAGCGGGCCGAATGTCCCCCGTGGAGCTGAGGGGGCCAAATGTACCTGTTAGAAGCCATTTAAGCGTTTTAACGGGGACTTTTGGCCCCCTCAGTCCCACGGGGGCTTTTTGGCCCGCTCATTTTGCTTTAGCTCAAGCAAACGGTCCCGCACGATTACTCGTACGGGACCGTTTTTAGTTAGGGCTGTCGTCTATGACCCGCTCCGGTTAATTCGCACGCTTGCGGATAAGCACGGCCCCCATAACGGCCAGAACTCCAGCCACCGTCAGAAGCGCCACGGTCACCACAGACGAATCACCGGTCTTGGCAAGCCCTCCCTTGGTCGCCTTCTTGGCGGTATCGGTCTTGACGTCCGTCTTCACATCCGTCTTCTGACCGGGCTTCTGCCCAGGCTCCTCCTGCGCAGCCTGCGTCACGGTCACCGTCGCTTCATCGGACGTGGAAACCAGCCCGGCAGCACTCGTCACCTCAACGCGATACACCTTTGAACCGACCTCGGTCGTCGCGGCGACGTACTCAGCCGCCGTCGCCCCGTCGATGGCAGAGAAGTTACCGTCCTCGCCCTTGACGAACCACTGGTAGGTAAGCTGGGCATCCGAGCCATCCACGCTGTCATCAACCGTCGCGGCAACGCTCAGCTTGGCCTCAGCGCCCTGAGCACACGTTACCGACTGCGGCTGAGCCGTGATGCTGGGAGCAACAAAAGCGGACGCGTACATAATCGGGGTCCGGGAGGTTCCATTCTCGGCGTCATAGTCGCTCGGCATAAACGCACTCGAGGTATCTCCCGCATTCACATAGGCGCGCATCTCATCGAGAAGCTTGGCCGCCTTGTTGTAGACCTGTTCGCTCACTGCGGCAAACGCCTTGTTGGCAAGGTCCGTGCGCTGATCGGCAGGGGTCGCCTGCATCAACCCGTCAACAACGTCCTGCTGGGCGATAACCTGCTTCTGAAGGACATCGAGGTAGGCGCGCACGTTCTCACCCATCGAGGCACGGTTGTTGTAGGCGAGCGTGTTGATGTCCATGAAGACGTAGTCGAGGTTCTTGCCGTCCTTTTCGACCAAAGCCTGCGCAACGTCGTCCTTGCGTCCTGTATAAGTGCCGTCCACCGTGTTCCACGCCGGGAAGTAGTCAGCCGGAACTTCCGTCAACAGCGCAGAGTAGCTGGGCAGGTACACGCTGAACTCGCAACGCGAAAGCGCTTCCCACTGAATCGTGGCGATATCACTGGAAAGGCCGGACCGAATCTGGAAGATATTGCCCTCGGTCGTCCTGTTGTTGCCGATGGCATACAGGGCACTGTTGAGATTGGCGTTGAGGCTGTCGTCCTGCTCACCGCGGGCAGCGAGGGAACGCAACGCCGTGAACGTATCGGATTTGATGCCCGGCGTAAACGTCAGCTGCGGGTCGATGAGCGAGGTGACGCGACCCTGTTCATCAACGGTATAGTCCGTCTGAGGCGCAAGGGCAGCACCGAAGTAAGCACGTCCCTGGGCCAGACGCGTATTCTGCGACGAACCCGAATTCTCCTTGCCATACGTCTTGAAGATGTTCGGCGTGCCGTCGTCATAGGTTACGAGAACGCCGTTGGACTCGGGCAGCGTCACGACATCGGCCGAGTGCAGGCACTGACTCGCATCGTCAAGATCGACCTTATACTGCAGGCCGCCGATGTTGGGATTAACGGACGCCACGTCGTCGCCCATCTTGACGGCAATCCACTGATGGCCCGAAAGCTGAGCGAAAATCCAGGTCTCGGTATTGTCGGCAATGACGATCTGGTTGCAGTCCTGAGAGCCATACTGATCGATGATGGCGCCGAGCTTCTCCACGCCGTCGCGCGCCGTGGACGAAACGCTCAACAGGTAGTCGGCCAGGTTATACTCGCCGATGCCCGTGTCGACACAAGGGTCGATAGCATCGATTCCGTCGTTGTAATCCGTTGTGAGCGTCGCGGAAACGGAGACGCCGCGCTCGTTGGTGCCGGCCTCGGAATACACGCGGGACGCTGCCTCGTCGTCCTGGGCATCCCACTCATCGGGATTGTCACGAACATAGGTGTAACGATACGAGCGACCCTGATAGGTGTACTCAAAGCCGGTCCCCGGCACAGAATCGTTCTCGAAAGAACGGAAGACAGGGTTGTCGATCGGCTGCTGCACGCCAAAGGTCTTGCAGTAGCGAGGTGAAAAGTCCTCGGCGCGGCCGACATAGGTATCGCCCGTCGTTGTCTGGTTCTTACCGATGTAAACCTGCGTGCAGGCGAGCGCGGGCGCGGGCATGGCAAGCACAAGCGCCGCGACTATGCCCCCCCTAAACGCCTTCTTAGCAAAAGCCGGTAACCTCATACGTTCTCCCCTCCACACGGAGCCCGAACTACCCACCAACAATATACGTAATGAGAACACTTTAGCTGGGTAAATCGGATTGAATATGCAGTTATCAGCTTATCTTATGTGTTAAGGAAGTATGGACACGGCACTCGTAACAACCCGTGACCGGTCGTTTGCATCTGGCAGGCGGCATTCCCCGCAGGGTTGAACAGGCCGATAAGCCCCGTGCGCAAGATTGAGCGGGCCGAGTGTCCCCCGTAGGGCTGAGGGGGCCAAATGTACCTGTTAGAGGCCATTTAAGCGTTTTAACGGGGACTTTTGGCCCCCTCAGTCCCACGAGGGACATCTGGCCCGCTCATGCCCGACTGGAACGGCACGCGCTATCATGGGTGTCGTTTTGATGAGCCATCTTGATGGGAGCGTACCTATGGCAGCTTTTTCCACCGTGATCTTTGACCTCGACGGCACCATCCTCAACACGCTCGAGGACCTGGCGGCCGCCGGCAACCATACCTGTGAGATGCACGGCTGGCCCACGTTTGCCGTTGACGAATACCGCTATAAGGTGGGAAACGGCATGCTCAAGCTGGTTGAGCGCTTTATGCCTGCCGAGTATGCGGGCGACGGCCGCATGTTTGAGCAGACGCTTGCCGAGTTTAGGGCTTACTACGGCGAGCACAAGGAGGACCACACCGCCCCCTATGCCGGCACAATCGAGATGCTCGACCGTCTGCGCGCCGCGGGCATCCAGCTTGCCGTGCTTACCAACAAGGACCACATTTCGGCGGCCCCGCTTATCGAGAAGTACTTTGGTCCCAACCGCTTTGCGCTGGTCCAGGGCCGTGTCGACGCTTTTCCGCCCAAGCCCGAAGCGCCCGCCACGCTGCATGTGATGGAGGAGCTGAGCGCCGACCCGGCAACCACGCTCTATGTGGGCGATTCCAATGTCGACGTCCTGACCGGTCACAATGCCGGCCTCAAGAGCGCGGGCGTCAGCTGGGGCTTCCGCGGCCGCGCAGAGCTGGAGGCCGCCGGCGCCGACTACGTGGTAGACACCCAGGCAGAGCTCGCGGCGCTGGTGCTGGGCGAGTAGCGAGCGGCACTGCTTAACGTAGCTGCGACAATTCTTCCGCGAGGAAAGCGCGTCCCGTTTTGGAGCTCCGGAATGGGATGCGCTTTCCGTTTGAGGCGCGTCGGGGAAACTGCATCCCGTTTTGGAGCAATAATCCGGGTCGCACTTTCCGCAACCCACCCCATCCGGAAACCTCGACCCGGAATTCAGCCAAAAACCGGTCCACATTTTCCCGAGCACTCGATGCAACGCTGGCGCAAGGAGTGTCCCCAACTGCCGGCAGAAAAGGAGCGTCCCCAAGTGCCGCCCCAATGACTACCATGGCAACGCCGCAGGTAGAGGACGGACAGCGAAAACGCCCCTAAGCGAGCAAGGTGACGTGAAATGAAAGGGCGCTGACCTTCTGGTCGCGCCCTTGAAATTGAACGTCAGATTGCCGCTTAGGGGCGTTTGCAGCGTCAACTGGTTACGCGGTTCGTAGAACCGCGTAACCCCCTAGTTCATCATCGCATTCATCATCTCGTTGGTTGCGGAATCGTCAGCAGACCACTCGCCGTCGTCATTGGCGGTGTACTTGAAGGTGACCGTGGTGTCCTTGGTCTTAGCAGCCTTGGTCACATCGACCATAACCTGACCGGCCATCTTGTACAACTCGTCATCGGAAGGCATCGAATCGAGCGCGGCGACCTTCTCCTGATACTGGGTGGCAAAATCCTCAACGATCTGGTTCATTGACTTGCAGGTAATGGTGACCTCGGCAGTTGCGGTGCCCTTGTCCTCGTCGACCGTCACGTCGCCGATCTTGTAGTCAAAGCCCTCGAGATAGCTCTTGGCATACTCCTTGGGATCGATGCCCAGCTGCTCGAACTCGTCGCCCGAAGCCTCTTCCAGACCGGCGAGGAAATCGTCTCCGCCATTCTTAACCTCATCAAACTGAGTCGTAAGGTCCTTGGTGATGAGCTCCTCGACCGAAGGGCCTCCGCAGCCGGAAAGCAGGACCACGCACGCAACCAAGACGGCCATGAGGGGCGCAAGCAGCAGCTTCTTTTTCATGTTGTTCCTCCCAATGAGCGGCACCGCGCTTCCCAGACACGGCGCACGTTGTAATAAGGTAAGCCCATAGTATCCACTTATGAACACCCTCGGCAGTACGAAGGCGCGGTCGGTTCGTTTTAGTATCCGAACGGTCTGTAGACTTGCCCAACGTACAATAAACGCGTGCACCCGGTCTAATAAAAAGGGTGGCCGGACAATCCAACCACCCTAAAACATCCTCTGGACGTTACAGCTTACTTGCGGACGACCTTGACGATGGCATCGCCGGCGGCGACGGCGGACTCAGCCTCAACGGCGAGCTCGACATCGGCAAACTCGGCGGTGTTGGACACAGCCACGACGACGCAGTCCTTGTAACCGGCAGCGGCGATCTTGGCGCGGTCGATCTTGAGTATGGGCTGGCCAGCCTTCACGACGTCGTCGGCCTTGACGAAGCCCTCGAAGCCGTCGCCGTTCATGTTGACGGTATCGACACCGACGTGCACCAGAACCTCGATGCCGCTATCGGACTGCAGGCCCACGGCGTGACCCATGGTGACGGTCACCTTGCCGTCGCAGGGAGCGTAGACCAGGTCGTCCTCGGGCCACACGGCGCAGCCCTTGCCCAGGACCTCGCCGCCAAAGACGGGATCGGGCACGTCGGCCATCTTGATGACCTTGCCCTTGACGGGCGAGCACAGCACGTCGGCGCCGGCAGAAGCAGAGATGGAGGCGGGAGCAGCGGCAGCGGCAGGCTCGGCCTTCTTCTTGAACATGTCAAACAGACCCATACGTTTTCTCCTCTTGATTAAGCGCAACGTTTTGCGCATGCCTATGGTGATTATAGTGCCAAATGGCCAAAATACTAAGGCGAGGGCTCGAATCGCAAGCCCTTCCCGGTAGTGCTCGTGGGATGAGCATCTCCTTTGCATCGCGGGTCGATAAGCCGAGTATCGCCTGCGCAGGTCATGGAGCGCATGGAGGGGCTCTACCAGAACACGCTGGCCGAGACGCAGGAGCTGCTCGACCCCACGCAGCTCGACCACGCCACCAAACTCATCGCGAACGCTCGACAGGTCGACATCTACACGGGCTCGCACAATCTCTATCCAGCGGGAATGTTCCGCGATCGCCTGCTCTCCGTCGGTAAAAGCGCGACGTGCCACGACAATGTCGAAGCCCAGGTGCGCACGGCGCTCGCCTCGGGCCCCGACCATGTGGCAATCGCCATCTCCTACAGCGGCCTTGCCCCCAACCTCAAGGACATCTTACCGATCCTCAGCAGTCGGCATGTCCCGGTCATCGTTATCGGCACGCCTCATTGCGCACGCATTCACCCTGGCTTTGCCGCCTACCTCACGGTGAGTGACCACGAGAGCATGACGCATCGCATCACGCAGTTCGCGAGCCACATCGCCGTGCAATACGTGCTCGATTCGCTCTACAGCAGCTACTTCGCCAAAGACTACGCCCGCTGCTCCGAGTTCCTAGAGCGCTCGTTCCCCTACACCCGCCTGCCCGGACTCAAGTAGTCATTTAAGAACGTCCTCAATGACTACCACGGCAACTCCGATGTTTTGGCAACGCCAGCGAGCGGGTCGCATTTGTGACAAGGTGACGTGAAACGAAAGGGCGCTGACCTTCTGGTCGCGCCCTTGAAGTTGAACGTCAGATTGTCCAAATGCGGCCCGCACAGCGTCGACCGGTTACGGCGTTTGGTAAAACGCCGTAACTACTCCTGAGCTCCGTACTGCTCGTAGTAGGCGTCGATGGCGGCCTTGAGCTCGTCGTCGATGACGACCTTGCCGTCGATCTCGTGGTTGTAGAGGGTCTCGACGACCTCGGCCATGGAAACGATGCTCGCAACGGGGAAACCGTACTTGGCCTCGATCTCCTTCTGAGCGGTGGTCACGCCACCCTTGCCGACCTCCATGCGGTTGAGGGACACGATGAGGCCCTTGATCTCGACATCGGCAGCAGCCTTAACTTTGGGATAGGTCTCGTCGATGGACTTGCCGCTGGTGGTGACGTCCTCGACCATGACCACGCGGTCGCCGTCCTGAGGCTCATAGCCCAGCAGGTTGCCCTTGTCGGCACCGTGGTCCTTGGCCTCCTTGCGGTCGCAGCAGTACTTGACCTCCTTGCCGTACAGCTCGTGGTAGGCAATTGCGGTCACGACGGCCAGCGGAATACCCTTGTAGGCCGGTCCAAACAGCACATCAAAGTCGTCGCCAAAGTTATCGTGGATAGCCTGGGCGTAATACTCGCCCAGCTTCTTGAGCTGATAGCCCGTCACGTAAGCGCCGGCGTTCATAAAGAACGGGGACTGACGGCCGCTCTTGAGCGTAAAGCTGCCGAACTTAAGGACGTCGGACTCGACCATAAACTTGATGAACTCTTGCTTGTAAGCCTCCATGCGGGCTCCTCTCGTAATCGCGTACGTGCCTTCCAGTTTAGCGCAGGCGAAGCGTAGATGCGGGCGCGCTTTGGGGCCACGGCATTCTGCAAAGGCTTTGTCAGAGGGAATGGTTTTCCGAACAATGGGGTTGACATATCAAACCCCCTCATCAAGAATACGGGCGGATTGAAACGGGTACGAGATGCCCAAAGCGCGCTGCGCCCGGCCTTAAGGAGGTGTGCCATGGAAGGCAGTCCTAGTCGAAAAACCTGCATGTCGCCCTCGGCACGCCGCGAGGACTCCGCACACGCATAAACGCCACCGGCAAATCGCCAAAACCACCACAAAGGCGCGCTGCGCCCTTTGTGGGCTCAAGTGCTTGACGTGAGCGACATCTAGGTTTTTTGCAATTCAATACGACACGTAAGCTAACTCCCTTCAACAAGGAGGACCCTATGCTGATGCTCAAAACCGCCACGGCACTCGAAGCTATCTCCAAGCGCCGCCGCACGGCGCGCCCTGCCGCTCACACCGGCCTGTCCAAGAACGCCATATTCGCCGCCACCCATAGCGCCGAGGACGCTCTCGTACTGCTTGACGCCACGGCAAACGGCCTCACCGCCGAGCAGGCAACCGAGCGCCTGGATGCCGCCGGCCCCAACACCATCGAAGCGCCGACCAAGACGCTCGCCCGCCGCATCGCCGACGCCTTCATCGATCCCTTCGCCGGCATCCTCGCCGCGCTCGCGCTGGTCTCGCTCTACATCGACGTGCTCGCCGTGCCCGAGCCGCAGCGCGACCCCTCCACGGTCATCGTCATCGGCATCATGCTGCTGGTATCGGGCGGTATGAAGTTTATCCAGGAAGCCCGCAGCGGCAACGCGGCAGAGGCCCTCAAGGACCTGGTCTCCAACACTTGCACCGCCCTGCGCGACGGCGAGCACATCGAGATCCTCTTCGACGAGCTCGTCCCCGGCGATGTGATCCGCCTCTCTGCCGGCGATATGGTGCCGGCAGATGTCCGCATCATCACCGCGCGCGACCTGTTTGTCATCGAGTCCGCACTCACCGGCGAGAGCGAGGCCGTCGAGAAGACCGCTGCCGTCACCGTCGTCGAGGGCGCCGACGGCTCCGCGCTGCCACTCTCTGCCTGCAAGAACATCGTCTTTACCGGCACCTCCGTGCAAAATGGCACCGCCATGGCACTTGTCGTTGCCACCGGCTCGGACACCTACCTGGGCGGCATCGCCAAGATGCTCAACGGGCGCGGCGAGAAGAGCGCGTTTGACCGCGGTGTCTCGAGCGTCTCCATGTTACTTGTACGCCTTATGCTCGTTATGGCGCCGGCCGTCTTTGCCGTCAACGCCGCCACCAAGGGCAACGTCATCGACGCGCTGTTGTTCGCCACGAGCGTGGCCGTGGGCATCACGCCGCAGATGCTTCCCGTCATCGTGATCACGAGCCTGTCGCAGGGCGCCAAGGACCTCGCCCGTCGCCAGGTTATCGTCAAGGAACTGCCAGCGATCCAAAACCTGGGCGCCATGGACGTCCTGTGCTGCGACAAGACCGGCACCCTCACCGAAGACCGCATCGTGCTCGAGCGCTACCTCAACACCGACGGCAACGAGGACACGCGCGTGCTGCGCCATGCGTTTTTGAACAGCTTCTTCCAGACCGGCCTCAAAAACCTTATCGACCTGGCCGTAATCGACCGTGCCGATGTGACGCCCTCGACCGTCGTGCCCGATTCCATGTTGGGCCAGAGCCTGCGCGACCGCTATACCAAGGTCGACGAGGTGCCCTTCGATTTCTCGCGCCGTCGCCTGAGCGTAGTTGTCGCCGATGCCCAAGGCAAAACCCAGATGGTCACCAAGGGCGCTGCCGAAGAAATGCTCGAAATCTGCTCCTTTGTCGAAGTCGATGGTGTCGCCCAGCCTCTCACCGAAGATAAGCTCGCCCAGATTCGCAAGCAGGTCGCCGGGCTCAACGCCGAGGGCCTGCGCGTGATTGCCGTGGCGCAGAAAACCAATCCGCGCTGCGTGGGCGAGTTTGGCATCGCCGACGAATGCGACATGGTGTTGATGGGCTTTTTGGCTTTCCTCGATCCGCCTAAAGCAAGTGCCGCGGGCGCCGTCGCCACCCTCGAAGCCAAAGGTGTGGCGGTCAAGGTCCTGACCGGCGACAACGACCGCGTGGCCGCTACCGTCTGCGAGCAGATCGGCATCGATGCGAGCAACGTCTTGCTCGGCTCCGAGATCGATGCGCTCGACGACGCAGAGCTTGCCGAGCGTGCCGAGAAAACCCATCTCTTCGCCAAGCTCTCGCCGCTGCAGAAGGCGCGCCTAGTGCGCGTCATGCGCGAGCTGCTCGGCCACACCGTGGGCTTTATGGGCGACGGCATCAACGACGCCGCTGCCATGCGTGCGAGCGATTGCGGCATCTCAGTCGATTCGGCCGTCGACATCGCCAAGGAATCCGCCGATATCATCTTGCTTCAGAAGGACCTGGGCGTGCTCGAGCGCGGCATCATCGAAGGCCGCCGCACCTACGGCAACCTGCTCAAGTACCTCAAGACCACGGTGAGCTCCAACTTTGGCAACGTGCTGTCCGTGACCGTCGCGAGCTTGTTCTTGCCGTTTTTGCCTATGAGCGCTCTGCAGCTGGTGCTGCTATCGCTCGTCTACGAGATCGTGTGCATCGCGCTGCCGTGGGACACCGTCGATGACGCCTGGACTGCCCGTCCGCGTGCTTGGGATGCCGCGTCCATCAAGGGCTTTATGCTCGAGCTGGGCCCCGTGAGTTCGCTGTTTGACATCGTGACTTTTGCCGTGCTCTTCTTTGTGGTGTGCCCTGCCACCGTAGGCGCAAGCTGGTCCGAGCTCGCCGGGACGGGCAACGTCGCGGGTATAGCGACCTTTGCTGCGCTCTTCCAAAGCGGCTGGTTTGTCGAGTCCATGTGGTCGCAGACACTCGTGGTCCACATGCTGCGCTCCCCGCGCCTGCCGAGCCCGCGCGACCACGCCGCGCCCGCGCTGTGCGCGCTCACCGTGCTAGGCCTGGCGCTTGTCACCTGGCTGCCGGCAAGCCCCATCGCCGATGCGCTCGGCCTCATGGCACTGCCCGCGAGCTTTTTCGCGCTGCTCATCGGCATCGTCACCGCCTACATCGCGCTCACTCAGCTGGCAAAGCGCCGCTACATCGCCCGCCACGGCGAGCTGCTGTAGCACGGTGAACCGCCTCAGTAGACAGCCCAAGGGCAAAACCACCACAAAGGTGCCTGTCCCCTTTGTGGTGGTTAGCTAGTCTTGGGGTGTCCAGGACCAGAAGAAGTTGATGAGGGCTACGCGCGAGGCGGCACCGGTCTTTTTGTTGATCGAAGCGATGTGGCGATAGAGCGTGGAGCGCGAAAGGAAGAGTGCCGCCGCCACGTCCTGCACGCTGTCGTCCGAAACGACCAGTGCCTCCAGAACATCGCGCTCGCGCTTGGTGAGCCCAAAGGCGGTAACGAAGCCATCGAGCCGATCGTCAAACGAAAGCTCCGGCGCCTCCAGGGGCACCGTGTCGGCCTGGCCGGGCTCACAGCTCACGCCAAGATCGTCGGTGGCAAACGCCAGCCCGCCATGCGTCGCCTCGCGCTCGCCGTCTTGCCCAAACTGTCCCAACAGCGAAATCGCGATGCCGACAAACAGCACGAACACGACGCTCACTGCCGCCAGCACGTTTTGACTCGAGACAATCGCCACCGCCGGAGCCGTCACGAGTATCGAGCAAACGTTGTTGATAACACGGCCCATGCACGGCCATAGATACGCCCAGCGGGCATACATCGAAATCGCGGCGAACTTCGCGGTGAAGAACACCACGAAAAAGCCCGTGCCAAGGTAAAAGATAATCGTGGCGGCAAGCGTGTTGCCACCGTTGCCATCGGTGATAAGCACAAAGAACGAGAGCGCGGACAGCATGGCGGCGCACGTCATGATGATATTCATATACGAACGCCCACGCAGGTCATACAGGACGCCGGCGGCAAGGGCGCTCACAACCAGCAGCAAGCGCGGCCAGTCGCCCAGATCGATAGCGCCAGCGGCATGCGAGGTCGTAAGGCCGGCATTGAGGGCTGCGAACACGCCGGTGAGGCAAGCGGTCGCCACCGTCAGACGCACCACGGCACCCTGAAAGGCCGCCTTTGCCTCGGGATCATCGTGCCACCTGGCGCCACGCTTCGACGCATCGACCGATAGCTCGGCAATCTCGACCTCGAACTCGAGCGCAGGCTCATCACGCAATTTAGCGCGGCGGGCACCGTGAAGCAGCCCCACCAGCGCAATCGCGCAGGCAATGAGAACAGACTGCTGGGGAATGCCCGCAGGCATCACCATATGGTTGAGCACCTGCACCAAAATGCCCGCAGCATAGGAAACCGCCACGGCACGCGCCAGGCAGGGCGTCTGCGCAAAACGCCGCGCAAGATTGGCATGGGCGGTCGATCCGCAATAGCCCAGGGCGCAGCACGCCACCAGGCCGCCGGCAATTACCACCTCAAACCGCACTGCCATAATCATCAGCAGCAACGCCGATACCAACAGCACGCCTGTAATATCGCTCGTCGCATCGATCGCCTGGGGATGGCGATAGTACAGAAATGGGCGCACGAAAAAGCCAATCACGCTCGCGCCGACAACGATGCTCTCGTAGATGACGACCTCACTCGATGGCACGAACTCGGCTATGCGCACATCAAAGAGATACTCGCACGCCAAAAACGTGAAGAAGAACAGCGCCAAGCATATAATCTCCCGAATGCCCCGACGCAAATATGCGGTTGTGTCTCCCATGCCCCTCATGGTTAACCCCCGGCCGCTCAATTGTCTGGAATTCTATTTTAATAAAGAACCAGTCTCAATATCGAAACCAAGCTCGAAATGCTGCTAATTCGGCCCCAGTCGTCCACATCACGCCGCGATTTTGAGCCGCATGGCCCAGAAGGGACACGCGCAACGCCACTTCCTTGATGGGCATCCCGATGCAAACGCGCCCGGCAAGCATTAACTGCTCGCCGGGCGCCTTGCCGTCTGCGGATTTTGGGACATGCGGCCCGCTTTTTTGACCCATCTGTCGGTACACTAAAAGTACTATGGGTACCCGCGAGCGACATATCGGCCACGCGGCCGCCCGGACCGCGCCGGTTGCGGATCCCAGGGGCGGCAGGCTCTTCGCCATGCCTCGATTCCTTGTTGGCATAACGCATCGTGTATACCGCCGCTGCGTCTTCGCTATCGCCGGTGTCACTACTGCGCTGTTCCTTATACTTTTGGCAGTCTTGCCGGCGTTGTTCGCCTCCGATTTCAAGCTTTCCAACACCACACCCGTCTATAGTGAGGTGTCCGAAGAGGTCGTGGATGCGCTCGTCCATTCGAGCTCTCTCCCGCTGCTTGTCGCTGCAATTGCATTTTCGATCTGGGGTGTGTTGGCGTACCTGCGTTGCTTGGACTACGTCTTGCGCCGCCGCCTTGTTGCCATCGCCGCCATTTGCGCCCTGTGGATGATTGAGGTCATCCTCAAATATAAGTCGTTCACGCCGTTTTATGCCACCGTGCTGTGGTACCTGTACTACGTGCCCATGACGCTCATTCCGCTGCTCTACCAGCTCTGCGGCCTGCGCCTTGCGGGTTTGGAACAGCATCGTATGGGGCGTCGGTACCGCACCGTTTTGTGGGTCATGGCTGTCCTGCTTATTGGCTTTGTGCTCACTAACGATGTTCATCAGCAGGTCTTCCACTTCGATCGATCGAGTGGAACCTGGAGTAACGATTACACATACAGTTGGGGCTACGGTGCCGTCTTAGTGTGGACGGCCTTTAACTTTGTGGCCTTTTTTATCCTGGTGGGCCGGTCCTCGTCCTTCCACATCCAACGTTTTTCGGGTACGGCGGCGCTCGTGCTACTGGGCGGCGCATTCTTTGCAATCTCATATGCGCTGCGCGTGCCCTGGGCATGGAGGCTCAACTTTTCGCTCGTCTATTGCGTCCTGTGCGTGGTGGCGATGGAAATCTGCCTCGATTGCGGTGTCATTCCGTCATATCACGACATCGCCGGTATTTTCGGCACCTTGCCGCTTGACCTCAAAGTTCTAACGCGTGACCTGCAGGAAGTCTATGCCACGCCGGTGTCAAAGCCGATCCCAGAGGGCGTGCGCGAGGAGTTGCGAGTCCAGGAGCACGGGCGCGCCCATGCCTTTGCCGTGGCGTCCGATCCCGATGTAATGTATCGCACCTTTCCGCTGCTGGGCGGATCGGCGCTGCTTGCCCAAGACGTGTCGGAGCTCAACGAGCTCAATCGCGAACTAGCGCATCGTCGCATGGAGCTGCAACGCCAAAACGAGCTGCTTGTCGCCGACTACGATCTTAAGACGCATTTGGCAGATCAAGAGGCCGAGACCCTGCTGGTCCAAGACGTGGACCAGGCGCTTGCCCGCGCGCTCGAAGAGATGTACGACTCGCTGAGCTCGCTGCCACCGTTGACCGACGAGGCATCTTCGCACGAGCGTTACCGCATGCTGCAGCGCGCCAAGATGCTCGTCGCCTATTGCAAACGCAAGGGGTCGCTCACGTTGGCACAGCACGGGGAGAGCGGTTTTGACCGCGACCGCATTCAGCTCATTGCCAACGAGCTCGCAAGCGACCTACGCACGATTGATGTCGATTGCGCCTCGATTATTGCCATACGGCGCCCGATGCACGCCAGTGCGGTAAGCGCGCTGTACGACTGCGTATATGACTTTGCGTTTTTTGCCTACACCACTACTCGACCGGCACTTATGTATCACTTGAGCGACCACGACTCGTGCAGTGTGGAGCTGCGTGCCACGCTTTTCTCCAACGACGAGGAGGATCTTTCGCAGACACCCGCTGCGCAAGAGCTCGAAAGCGCTTTGCAAGGGCGCAACGTGGCATATCGCCTTGAAGGCGAGCCCGGCCAGCTGCGCATGATCGTGTTGATGCCGCGGGCGGGTGAGTGACGATGCAGATCCCGCTCATTCTCCCCCAAATCGTTGCGCTCGATATTGTCTTTGCCCTGGCTGCTTGCCTGCAGACGATCCACGTTCCGCTCATCGTATCGCGCCGCTCGTCCTATAACCGTAAGGTGACTTGCGCCTACGAGGCGAGCCTCGTGGTTCACCTGATGGTTTCGGCGCTCATCCTGTTCGCGTCGTCTGGCTCGTATCTGGTGGCGCCGCTTGGCGTTTGCGCCAGGGCAATGGGCGGAGCGCTGTGGCTCAATGCCGCGATCTTTGTATATGGCGTGGTGCTTATGGTGCACTATCGCCGTCCCGTCATGCTGACTGAGCTGCTGCTCGTTGCCGCCGTTACGCCGCCGGTGGTTTTTGCCATGGGCTCGGCGTGGACCGTTGTCCTAATCGCAGAAGGAGCGTTCTTCCTGTTCCGTTCCATCGCGGCGCTCTTGATGGACGTCCGTAACCGCCAGGAGGATATTACCGCGTTCTCGACGATTGAAACCATCAACGTGATTCCCGTGGGCATCCTGTATCTAGACCCGAGGGGCCGTCCGTTGCTCATGAACCGCTGCATGCGCAAAAACCTGGTGGAGCTTCATATGCCCACCGATCTGCGCGACATGAGCAGCACATGGAACGACCTGCGAACGCTCAGTATGCAGACGCCCGAAAGCAGCGCTAATCGCGCCCATATCGACCTTGACCGCTTTGGCAGGGATCGCGCCGTGATCGAGATCTCTCCTTCCGAGATTCGTCTGTTCGTGCGTGACTCCGTTACGGTCTCGGGCCGTCCGTTCGAGCGCGTCGTCGGCCTGGACGTGACGGAATACGCACACGCCTACGACCGCCTGACGCAAGCCAATCATCTGCTTGAGCTTGCGGGGCAAGAGCTCCAGGCCCAGATCGAAGAAGTCAAAAAGGTTGCCGACAATGCGACCTACCTGCGTATGCGTTCCCGCGTGCACGATGTGATCGGCCAGCGCCTGTCCATCCTCCATCGCTATTTGGAGGAGGGGCGCCTGGACGACGAGTCACTCGAGCAGATCGATCCGTTGCTGCGCTCAATCGCCGTCGACCTGCGCAGTGGCGGCGTCAGTGAGCCGGCGGAGCAGCTGGGTGATATCGTCCATGCTTTTGGCCTGGTGAGTGTGCAGATCGATGTTGAGGGCGCGCTGCCTGAGGACGCACGTGTCGCCGCCGCATTTTTGCAGATTATCCGCGAGGCCTCGACCAATGCCACCAAGCATGCGCAGGCGCATCGGGTCCATGTGCGCTTGTGGCAGGAGGGGACGGATGCTGACGCCGTTGCGCGCATGACGATTTCTAACGACGGGTCTCCGGCCCCCGTATCGTATCGCGAGGGAACGGGTATCCCAGGTATGAGACATGTCGCGCAAGATCTGGGTGGCAGCCTAGAAGTCAACGCCACCCCGCCCTTTACGCTTACGGTGTCCATTCCGCTTAACGCCAACGACACGTCTCAAAGGAGAAACTCATGATCCGCGTGTTAATTGTCGAAGATCAGGCCATCCTGCGCGAGAGCCTGGCGCGCTCCGTTGGCGACCAGCCCGATATGACCGTTGTTTCCGCCATCGCCGATGCCTCCGAGGCCTTGGGTGTCGCGCTCAAGGAGCGCCCGGACATGATACTGATGGACGTGTGCACCGAACACGATTCAAACGGCATCGTGGCGGCGGCACGCATCAAGGAGCAGCTGCCTGAGTGTCGCATCATTATCATGACCGGCATGCCCGAGATCACCTTTGTCGACCAGGCCCGCGAGGCGGGCGTCGATAGCTTTGTGTACAAGAACGTCGGTATCGACGAGCTGTTCGCCGTGATGCGCTCCACGCTGGCGGGCTATTGCACGTTTCCCAAGCCGCCCGAGAGCATTTTTTCGGGTACGGCGGCACTCGACGATGTCGAGCTGTCGATTTTGCGCCTTGCCTGCGAGGGCAAGAGCCGTCGCGAGATCGCGACCGAGCTGTTTATGAGTGAGGGCACCATCAAGCGCCGCATTTCGGAGATTCTGAGCAAGACCGGCTACGACAACATCATGCGCCTGGCCGTGCATGCGGTGACTGAGGGCAGCATCGTTCCCAACATGGAACGCCCGTAATCGACGCGCTCACCCGTGTTCCGGCGCCGTAAAGATAGACTGCCCGCCGTTTTGCATCTAAAAACGGCGGGCAGTCTGCTTGTGCGGGCGATGCTGTCGGCGCAAGGCGGCGGGGGGGGGGGGGGGGGGGGGGGGGGGGGCGCGCGGGGGGGGGGGGGGGGGGGGG
>CAMQJB010000018.1 GCA_947002045.1 uncultured Collinsella sp. | reverse complement strand
CCTCGACCCCCTTGAACGCTCGCTTGCATGTATGGTGCCCGAGGCGAGACTCGAAGGGTCTTCGCTTCGCGAAGCCCCGGGCTTCGGGCGCACGGCGCCCTCGCCACGCTCCGCTACAAACAGGCCGCAGGCCTGTTTGCTTAACGCTCCGCGCGCTCACGCGAGTTCGGCACGAAAAGGGGGCCTCGACCCCCTTGAACGCTCGCTTGCATGTATGGTGCCCGAGGCGAGACTCGAACTCGCACGTTGTTGCCAACGGTGGATTTTGAGTCCACTGCGTCTGCCAATTCCGCCACTCGGGCACGTAATGCGTGAGTTAGTTTATCACAGCTTTCTACCGATTAGTCCGAAAATGGAACTTCGAGCATTTCAATGAGTTCGACCGTGCGGAGCATCTCGCGCCGACGGCATCCGCGTCCGTTAACCGAGACTTCGCCCATCTGGTTGTCATAGGGATCCTCGCGCATGCCATCGAAAGCAGGCACAAACTCGGCCTGGAATCGATTGTTGGCCACCATGCGCCACGGGTCGAGATTGCCAAAGTAGTGACGGCGGCGCCACTCCTCCCCCATCCTGCGAGCAGAAGATCCAAATGACACGTCGGCGTTGAGCCAACCGGTCTGCGGCGTATAGAACTCAGCCCAATCGTGCGGCCCCACCGAATCGGGCGCAACATACAGGCCGCTCTGCCAACGGGCGGGCACACCGGCAATGCGACACATGGTGATAAACGTGAGTGCCATAACGCCGCAATCGCCGCGGAGCGAATGCGCGCAGTCATCGGCGATGGAGCCCAGAAGCAGATACGGCGGCTGATAGCGATAGTCAATATGATGCGTCAAGTAGTCGTAGATAGCCCGAGCACGATCGAGCTGATCCTCGAGCCCGTCAATAACACGCTCCGTCAGCTGTCGCAGGTACGGCGTAAACGCAATGTGCGGACGGTCCTCGGAGGTGTCCTCGGGCAGAGGCGCGTCCATACAGGGATGCGATGGGAGCGCGCCACCATAGATATCGCAATAGGCGGCATCAATGTGATAGCGATAGGTCACCGAGAATGAATGTTCAGTCGAAGATGCCCAAGAGGCAGTACGAGCCGAAACGTTTTCAGAGGCAACATTCCCCTCCGACGTCATATCGAGAACCTCGATATGAGACTGCTGGCGGCAGGCAGCGGCAACGGGTAGCCACGCGCGAACAGCCTCTCCCTCCAGAGCACCGGGGACAGACACGGATGCCTTAAGCATGATGACGCGAGCCAACCCGTTTTGCGACTCCATCTCCCTGAGCATCTGGTTACGCAGCGCGACGCCGTCCGTAGAATCGGGACGCAGGCCCGGAACCTCCTTAGGGTACACGCGAAGCGAATCGAGGAAGTTATCGAGAACAAACAGCTCGCCATCGATAAAGCGCCAGTCAATTCGCTTACGATTAATCAGGTCATCAAACTGCTCTTCGGTAAACTCAGGCCACTCCTCGCGAATCATCGCAATAGCCTGATCGCGCGACACCGAAAAATGAAGCGGTGTCTCGAGCATGCGATACCGCTCGGCACGAACACAAGCAGCCAGCGAAGGCTCGGGGTTCTGCTCCAAAAGGCGATCGCAGGCAGCAACAGCCTGCGTCAAATACCCGGCATCCTTAAGACGAAGAATCTCAGGCGGTAGCCCAATATCGAGATGGCGAAAATCATCACAGCAAACATCAACAGAGCAACCAACAGGGCCCTCGTCAATAACCTTCCCATCCGAAGGCAGCACATTAATAACAGCCATACCAAACTCCAAGTCACTAGAACCCTTGAGGCACATTGTAGCGAGATAAAAAAGAAAGCCCCAATAGAGGAGCCCTCAACACTGATAAACGGTACCTATAAAAATGAATTCAGCCCAGTAACCCTGCGGCGTTAAACGAAGGAAGCCCCGTCCCCCGGAACTGTTTCCTTGGGGCGACATCTGGCGAAGCCAGGTGAGCGCAAAGGAAACAGTGTAGGGGGACGGGGCTTCCGGCGGGAAGTTTAGCGACGCTTACGCCTTGTTGACGGAGCCAAACTCCTCCATGAGCTCCTTGGTGCGGGCAACGATGTTGTCGCGACCAGGCTTGAGGAGCTTGCGGGGATCAAAGCCCTTGCCCTGCTGATCCTTGCCAGCCTCGATGTACTCGCGGACGCCCTTGGCGAAGACGAGCTGCAGGTCGGTGTTGACGTTGATCTTGGAGATGCCCAGGGAGATGGCCTTCTTGATCTGATCCTCGGGGATGCCGGTACCACCGTGCAGAACGAGGGGCAGGTCGCCGGTCTGAGCCTTGATCTCGCCCAGACGCTCGAAGGAAAGGCCAGCCCAGTCGGCGGGATACACGCCGTGGATGTTGCCGATGCCGCAGGCGAGGAAGTCGACGCCCAGGTCAGCAATCTGCTTGCACTCAGCAGGGTCAGCGAGCTCGCCGTTGGAGGTCACGCCGTCCTCGGTGCCGCCGATGCCGCCGACCTCGGCCTCGATGGACATGCCCTTGGAGTGGGCAAGCTCAACGAGCTCCTTGGTGCGGTCGAGGTTAAGCTGGAAGGTCTCCTCGTGAGAGCCGTCATACATGATGGACGTGAAGCCGGCCTCGATGCACTTGAAGCAGTCCTCGTAAGAACCGTGATCGAGGTGAAGGGCGACGGGAACGGTAACGCCCGTGGCCTCGACGGCAGCCTTGACCATGTCGGCGCAGACCTTGAAACCGCCCATCCACTTAGCGGCACCAGCGGTGCACTGAAGGATCAGCGGAGACTTGGCCTCCTCGGCGGCCTGGAGAATAGCCAGGGTCCACTCGAGGTTGTTGGTGTTGAAGGCACCGAGAGCGTACTTGCCGGCCTCGGCCTTCTTGAGCATGTCTGCTGCGTTGACGAGCATAAAAGAAACCTCCTGTAAGGTTGCTCCGATAACGCCTGAGATTTTACCACGGCGTACCCGAGCATAAACGTTCGTTTGTTCACGAATATCGTCCAAACAGACTTTTTTTGACCGTTTGCCCTACGGAATCGACCCGTTGGGGAAAAATAGCTTGACGTTTGGACGCTTCTCGTGCTTCAGGAGCTGACTATAAAGCTACACCTGCATGAAAGGGTTCTGCATGAGCTCGCGTGCCATGGTGGTCGAATCGCCATGGCCGGTTAGGCAAACGGTATCGGGCGGGAGAAGCCGGGCGAGCTTGGAGAGCGAGCGCAGAATCGCCGCCTCGTCTCCTCCAGAAAGATCGGTGCGGCCGTGGCTGCCCGGGAATAGTGTGTCGCCCACAAAGGCAATGTTCCCCTGCTCGGTGGCAGCAAACAAGACGATCCCGCCCGGCGTATGCCCTGGCGTCTCGATCACCTGCAGGCAGATATCGCCCACCTCGATAGCATCGCCTTCGGCGAGCAGGCGCGTCGGCTCCCCGGGGTCAGGCGTCTCAATGCCCCACATAGCTCGCTGTTCCTCGATGTTCGCATGCGGCACCGCCACATCCTTGGCACACAGCTCATACTGGCAGCCCTCGCCAACGGTGGTTCGCACGCCGGCAACACCACCAACATGATCGGCATGGCCATGAGTGCATACGGCGCCAAGCACGCGTACACCGGCATGTTCGGCTCGAATATGCTCCACCAAACGCTCGCCTTCCCATGCGGGGTCGATAATCACGCACTCATTGTCCGAAATAACAGCATAGCTATTGGTCTGAATGGGACCGTTTACGAGCGTCTCAATCTCGACCGATCCCTTGGGAGTTAAATCCAAGGACACAGCACTCATGTCCCTCTCCTCTCTATAGAACTCGAGGCATCAAACGATGCCTCGAGTGTAGCGAATATCGATAATGTGACACGTTCGTCGCGACTAAACGCGGCGCTTAAGCTGGGCTCCACCCTCGCCGGGCATCAGGCGGCGCGCGTCGTAGACCGAGTCGACGCTGCTGATAGAGGCCAGCAGCGGATCCAGACCACTCGCGTCCGAGATCTCGACCATAAAGCGCAGGGTTGCAATACCCTCGCGGTTGGTCGACGTGGCGGCAGAAAGGATATTGCCGCCTGCATCGCCAATGGCGATGGTGACGTCCTTGAGCAGGCCCATGCGGTCCAGGCACTCGACCACAATCTCGACCTGGAAAAGCGTATCGGCAGCACCATCCCACTCTACGTCAATCATGCGCTCAGGATGTTCCATAAGGCCCTTGACGTTGGGGCAGTTGGCGCGATGCACCGAAACGCCACGACCGCGCGTGATGAAGCCAACGATGTCGTCGCCCGTCACGGGGTTGCAGCAATGAGCCAGACGGACCAGCAGGCCGCTGTTGCTCTCGCCCTTGACGATAATGCCGTTACTGGCGCTCTTACCGCGCTTTTGCGGCTTGCGGTTGGAGCCGCGAGCGGGCTGCTTTACGACCTCGGCGATAGCCTCGGCCTTGGTGAGCTGTTCCTCGGGCTTGGGGTCCAAGATTTGCTCGACCTTATTGCCCACAGCGCGCGGGGCGACCTTGCCCGCGCCAACGGCTGCAAAAAGGTCCTCGAGCTGCTTGAAGTTAAACTGCTCCGCCACGGCGTTGAGCGCACGCGTGGATCGTGGCGTAGAGATGCCATACCCGCGCTTACGCAGGTCCTTGGCCAGTATATCGCGGCCGGCGGCAGCGTCGTCATCCTTGGTCGCGGCGGCGAAATAACGGCGAATCTTTGACTTGGCCGAAGGTGTCTTGACGATCTTGAGCCAATCGCGCGACGGCTTAGAGCTCTTGTTAGTCAGAATCTCGACACGGTCACCCGTCTTGATCTCGTGCGTGAGCGGCGCCACCGCACCGTTGATTTTGGCGCCGACACAGTGGTTACCGACCTCGGTATGAACGGCGTAGGCAAAGTCGAGCGGTGTAGAGCCGGCACGAAGCGCCATGACCTCGCCCTTGGGCGTAAAGACAAAAATTTCCTGGTCGAACAAGTCGACCTTCAGCGAATGCAGGTATTCCTTGGCATCGGTGATCTCGTCAGACGCCGCCCAGTCGAGTGAGTGCTTGAGCCAGTTGATCTGGTCGTCCAGACGCTGCGCATCGTTAGTCTTGGAGGCAGACGATCCGCCCGACTTCTTATACAGCCAGTGGGCAGCGATGCCATACTCGGCCTGCTCGTGCATTTCGTAGGTTCGAATCTGAATCTCGAGCGGACGGGCCGTGGGGCCGATAACCGTCGTGTGAAGCGATTGGTAGTTATTGACCTTGGGCATGGCGATATAGTCTTTAAAACGACCGGGCATGGGATGCCACAGGGTATGCACGGCACCAAGCGTGGAATAGCAATCGCGCACCGAATGAGTGATGACGCGCAGCGCCACCAGGTCGTAAATCTCGGAGAACTCCTTGCCCTTGCGCTTCATCTTTTGATAGATGGACCAATAGTGCTTGGAACGACCGTTGATCTGAAAGCCCTCAAGACCAATGCGATTGAGCTCATCGGTGAGCGTCTTGATGGTCTCGGCCAGATAACGCTCGCGAACCTCGCGCGACTCGGATACCATGCGCGCGATGCGCTGGTAGGCATCGGGCTCCAAGTAGAAAAAGGACAGGTCCTCGAGCTCCCACTTGATTGAACTCATGCCCAGGCGGTCGGCCAAAGGCGCGTACACGTCCATGGTCTCGCGTGCCTTAAACAGGCGGCGGTCCTCGCGCAGAGCGGCAAGCGTGCGCATGTTATGCAGGCGGTCGGCGAGCTTGACGATGATGACGCGGATGTCCTTGGACATGGCGAGGAACATCTTGCGCAGCGTAAGCGCCTGCTTCTCGTCCATGCTGTCGACTTCAATGTTGGTGAGCTTGGTCACGCCGTCGACGAGCCCTGCCACGGTTTCGCCAAACAGACCCGAAACATCGGCAAGCGAGGTCTCGGTGTCCTCGACGGTATCGTGCAGCAACGCGGCGCACACCACATCGCAGTCCATCTTGAGGTCAGCCAGAATGATAGCTACCTCGACGGGATGGTTAATGTACATCTCACCCGAGCGCCGCTTTTGGTTGCAGTGCTTCTCGGCAGCAAAGCAGTAGGCCTGCTCCACATTGGAGAAGTCGTCCTCGTTCATATATTTGAGGCACAGACGCTCCAGCTTGTCGTAGCTGTCCGCCATAATCTCGGGCGGCAGCTCATCGGCATGTTTATAGTGCTCCATCTCCGAAAACGGCTGGAGGGTGGAATCATGGGCGGTACGGGCTGCGGCGTCCATCGAGGTCCCCTTCCCCTAGGCCCGCGGTACGATCGGGCGGTTAACTTTGGCTAGCATATCAGAAGCGCACGAATCGAGTGCCCAGCTCCGAAAAGCCGTGAACTCCATGCGCGAGCGCAAGCCCTCCAAATAGCGAATTGACCTGCTTAATTGCACGCGACCGGGGTTTTCCGCCATCGCGATGCGACGCGTATCGTCAAACCCCGAAACGCGGCAGAAACCGAGTTCTTCGAAGATTCCCAGGCCGCTTTCCACCGAGCGCTCGTCGACCGGCGTGCGGGCATCGATGGCAAGACACATCTGCGCAATGTCGATATCGCTCGCGCAGAATGAATCGTCCCCCGTCTTGCCACGGTTGGAGCGCCACATGGTCTGCAGCGCTCGATAGAGAGTGACAAGCTCATCGCGCTCGGGCGCGTAACAATCGAGCAGGCGCTCATTAATACGAGCGTCACGCGACGAATAGAGCAGGTGAATCACAGCGGGCTGTCCATCGCGGCCGGCACGGCCACTCATCTGGTTAAACTCAATCGCACCAAACGGCATGTGGTAGAGCACGACATGACGGATATCGGGCAGGTTGACGCCCTCACCGAAGGCAGAGGTCGAAACGATGCAACTGAGGCTTCCGTCGCGAAACGCTTCCTCGACACGGCGGCGATCGGAGCGCGCAAGCCCGGCGTTATAGAACGCAATATGGGTCGCGCAGTCGGGCACGCGTTTGCGCAACGTCTTGGCAAGCGCCACGGACTGGTCGCGCGAGTTGACGTAGATGACGGTCTTCTCCCCCGTCGCCACGATTGACACCAGGCGATTTTCGCGGCTCGCAAGGTCACGGTCGTCCTCGAGTTGCAGGTTCTCGCGAACGGTCTCGTCGACCACCGTCCTGGTAATCGGCAATACACGAGCAAGCTCCGCCACGACCGGGGCCGTCGCGGTAGCCGTTGCCGCCATGACAACGGGGTCGCCCAGGGCTTTGAGAATATCGGGCATGTCGAGGTAGGCGCTCCGGTCGCCGCCTTTGGCAAGACCGGCATGGTGTGCCTCATCGATAACGACAAAGCCAATACGTCCAGAACGTGCAAAGCGATCGCGATGGATAGACAGGAACTCCGGCGTCGTGAGAACGATGCCGGTGCGGCCCGAAGCCAGGCCGGCAAACACGTCATCGCGCGCTGCCTCCACGGTCTCGCCGGTCAACACGCCCACGCCAATGCCGAGCGCAGCCATCGTCGACGAGAGGTGATAAGCCTGGTCGGCAACGAGCGCGCGCAGCGGATAGACAAAGATGCTCGCCCGCCCACGAAGGACCGCCTCGCGCGCGGCGTGCACATGGAAGATGAGCGACTTGCCGCGCCCCGTCCCCATAACGGCCAAGACGCTCTGGTGGTCGGCGAGCGCGTCGAGTGCCTCGACCTGCGCGCGATGCGGCTGGTTCGAGCCGATAAAGCTATGGATAAGCGAGCGCGTGAGCTCGGTATAAGAAAGCTGGGCGAGCGTCTCACGTTTACGCGACTCCAGGCGCAGGCCAGAATCCGCTGGTTGCACGCCGCGGCGAAGCTCACATGCCGGATCGTCGATATTGGGCGCCGCGGTATCGCGCACCAAGACATCTTTAATCATGAGCTTGGGCTTCACACGTCCCTGCCAATGTTCGGCCACGGCCTCGAACACCAAGTCGACGGCACTGTCGCAATTGATGAGTTTATCGATCTGCGGCACGCGGAACATGATGGCCGGCACGCTCGCGGCGCCATCGGTCGCCACAAAGCGCATGTGCTCGCCGGTTTTGCCCACCACGGCGCGATCGCACATCGTCACGCCCTCGGCGGCCAGAAGCGGCACCTTATTGCCCTGGCCAAACGGCTCAAGACGGGAAATCTGCTCGATGGTCTCGATATTCAGCTCGGAGAGGTCAACGGTGGCGGCAACCTCGTCAGTGTCCTCAAAGTCATCGGCAGGAAGCTCCGATAGCACGGCCGAAAGGCGACGGCGGAACTCATCGAGCTTGGATGCCTCGATGGTCACGCCCACCGCACCGGCATGCCCGCCGCGACGAATCAGCAGGTCGGAGCAGCGTTCTACGGCGTCGAACAGGTTGACTTTGCCCACCGAGCGACCCGAACCGCGAGCGATACCGTCCTCGATCGAGAACAGCAGCGCCGGCACGTGATAACGGTTGGTCAGGCGGCTCGCCACGATGCCCTTGACGCCCTCGTGCCAACCTTCGCCGCCCACGACAATCGCGCGCCCGCCGTCATAAGTCTCCTCGACCTTCGCCATGGCATCGCGCGTAAGCTCGGCCTCGATCTCGCGGCGTTGGCGATTGATTTCCTCGAGCTCGGCGGCAAGCGCGCTCGCTTCGATGGGGTCGCGGGCAAGCAGCAGGTCGAGCGCCAGCTTGGGATCAGCCATGCGGCCGGCAGCATTCAGACGAGGGATGAGCGAAAACGACAGGCCGTCGGCCGTAATGGTAGAAAGGTCGGCCTTGGCAAGTGCGGCAAGCGCGATATAACCGGGGCGGGCCGTCACGCGCATCTGCTGGATGCCCTCGGCGACCAGTGCGCGATTCTCGGGCGTGAGCGGCATCATGTCGGACACGGTGCCCAGCGCCGCGACCTCTATCAGCGAACGCCAATACGACGGCTTGCCCAAACGCTCGCCCAGGACCTGTACCAGCTTAAGCGCCACACCGGCACCGGCAAGCTCGCGCGAGGGGCCCTCGTCCTCGAGCTTGGGGTCGGTCAGGGGCACGCCCTGCGGCACCTGGTCGGACGGCTCGTGATGGTCCGTGACCACCAAATCAATCCCCAGGCTCTCCAGGTAGGAGACCTCTTCCTTGGCAGCAATACCGTTATCGACGGTCACAATCAGGTTGGGTTGAGCAAGCTCGTTGACGCGGTCGAGCGCCGCACGCGACAGGCCGTAGCCCTCGTCAAAGCGGTGCGGAATAAACGGCGTGACGTTGGCGCCAAACGAACGTAGCGCCTCGGTCAACAGACAAGTCGACGTAATGCCGTCGACGTCAAAATCGCCAAAGACGGCGATACGCTCGTGGTTGCGAATAGCACGCTCAACGCGGTCGGCGACGACCGCCATGCCCGGAATAACAAGCGGGTCCGCCCAGTCGCGATCGAGCGAAGGCGTCAAAAACAGCTGGCCTTCCTCGATGGATGTAATGCCGTGCGCAACCATAATGCGCGCCACCAGCCCGGGTATGCCCAGACCAGCCGAAAGCTCCTTTTCGAGCTCGGGATTTTGCTGAGCGACCGCCCAGCGATGCGTCGTCTTAAGCGATGACATAGGCGCCCACCCCCGATAGGGGCAGGTCGCCGCGATACCTCTCACGGTTCATAGCGATGAGTCCTCTGTGTATGCCCGCTTCGGCAGGCAGATCTGTTGAACGGATTTATTATACCGTGCGGCACGGACGCAGAGCCTCGCGGCACGCCCTGGTTTCGGTAAACGAGGCCGGTAATAGCCTCGAAATAATCGAGCGTTTCTGACGCACGGACGCATGCGAGCGTCTAGCATATCCATTCAAACGAGTTCGCGGATAAAGGGAGTCACGGGGCATATGAAGCAATGGGTTGGACTGGGAAAGTTCCTCGCGGGGCATATGCAGGTCATCGTTCCGATTTGCGTAACGCTCGGCGTGCTCTTTCCCCAGCAGATCGGAGTACTTAAGCCCATCGTTCCCGCCCTCTTCGCCTTTATGACGTTCCAAGGTGCGCTCAGCAACACCTTCCACCAGGTCGCTGAGGTGTTCCGCCGTCCCCTGCACCTGATTTTGGCGCTGCTCGTCTCGGCGGTGCTTATTCCCATAGCAGCCTATGCCATGGGATCGCTGTTCTTTGGCTCCAATCCCAACCTTGTCTGCGGCATCGTGCTCGAGTACAGCGTACCCGTGGCGGTCACTGCCTTTATGTGGATTAGCATGTTCGGCGGCAACGGCCCGCTCGCGCTCACCATCATCCTGACGTCCTCGGTTATCTCGCCTGTGACGATTCCGCTCACGCTGAAGCTCTTGCTGGGTGCCACCGTCTCGATCGATGTGCCGAGCATGATGCAGGACATGGCCTTTATGATCGCCATCCCCGCCGTGCTCGGCATCGTGATCAACGAGCTCACACGTGGATGGGGACACGAGAAGCTCTCCCCCGCGCTCTCGCCCGCCTGCAAGTTCATGATGATGGGCATTATCGCCTCCAACTCCACCGCCATGAGCGAGTACGTCCTGCACATGAACGCGATGCGTCTGGAAGTCGCCCTCTTTATTTTGACCTTCGCCATCAGCGGCTTTGTCGTCGGTTTTCTGGTCGCCCGTGCGCTGCATCTGCCATATAGCGAGACGACTACCATGTGCTTTACCTGCGGCATGCGTAACATCTCTTCGGGCGCCGTCATCGCCACACAGTACTTTCCAGGCGAAGTCGTGTTTCCCGTCATGTGCGGAACGCTGTTTCAGCAGATACTCGCCTCGTTTATCGGGCATCTCTTTGAGCGTCTGACCGGCGAGGAGCGCGCCGCCCAGCGCAAGCGTGTCGAGGCCGGCCGCGACGCCATGGCGCGCTAGACTGTCCGCATTACACGGGTGTTAATCTTGCTATACGAGCGTTTCCAGATGCGCACGCAGGCGCTCAGCATCGATATCGAGCGTTGTCTCGGCATTGACCTGGGCCAAACGATAGCCGACAAAGTAGGGCGAAACCACCCAACGCGGCAGCGCCTTGGCAATGGTCCGACCGCCCAGGTGATAGAAGAACAAGTTGTACGACTCTGCGCGACCACCGTGGTGCTCGTTCAGGATATAGCGCAGAGCCACCTGGATCGCATCGGCGAAGAGATCTGCCTCGGCTTGGTCTCTTGTGTCATCGCTGGCGGCGATTCCCTGCGGGGCTGAAACGTTGACCTCAAAGAACCCCATGATCGGTTCGGTTGAGATGTTGGCCGCGATTCTCCCCTGTTGCCAGACATTGATGCCTTCGAAATTGGCGGAAGTCAACGAAGCATAGCCGTCTTCCTGCTCCAAACCCACAATCTGCATGTGCGGATGAACGAGACTACCGCCCGAGAGAGGACCCTTGTTCTTGTACATGAGCACGCTTCGATACTGCCGTGAATCGATCATCTGCTGCCAGCAATCCAGGGCAAACCTCATCACATGGTGGAGTTCATCTGGCTCATAGGTCACCAGGTCGGCATCGTGATCGGCTGACTCGATCAGCACGGTTTGACGGGTGGCGCGCAGGGTTTTGAACTTATTCTCGAGCCAGATGCAGTCGCCGTCGCGCCGGATGATATTGGCGAGTCCCTCGGTATCGCAAAAGGGGCACGCGGTGCCAGGGCGCCGGTTGTCGTCGGGCTTGCCGCTCGCCTGCTGAACGTCAAATACCAGCGCCACGGGTTACGCCTCCAGCGGCACGATCTTGGTACCATGGAGCTCGGAGACGCCCAATGCCGCCGCCACGGTATCGCGGTTGGCCGTGGAAATGCCGCCGCCGGGAAGGATGGTCAGGCGGTCGCCCGCATACTCGACAAGACGCGATAGGTGCTCCAGATTGTCCTCGATCGGCGTTCCGGCAGCACCACCATGCGTCAGGATACGCGTGATGCCGCAGTCGGCGAGTGTGTCGACGGCATCGAGCTGAGCCTCGGGCGAGAGCTGGTCAAACGCCATGTGGAAGGTGATGTCAAGGGACTCGCGCTTGCACTCCTCGGTCGCGCAGCCCGCGGCCATCACGAGGGCGCCCAACGTAAGCTCGTCGAGCGCCCAGCCGCCGGCACAAGGCTTGCAGCAGCCAAAGACCAAGCCATCGGCGCCGGCGCTCACGGCAAGACCCAAGTCCATCTCCATCATGCGCAGCTCGTCCTGGTTGTAGTGAAAGTCACCGCCACGCGGGCGAATCATGCACATCACTCGTGCGTCATGCTCGTGAGCATAGCTGACCGTAGCGCTGATAACACCAGCCGAGGGCGTAGTGCCACCGACGGCAAGGTTGTCGCACAGCTCGATGCGCTTTGCACCGGCATCGATAGCCGCCGGCACCCGCTCAAAGTTCTCGGCACAAAACTCGTACAGCATAGATAGACCCCCAGATGGCAAACGTTTTCCGATGGGCATTGTCGCACGCCCCCATGAAGTTGCGGTGGAATAGGGACTGTTTTGGCCTCTGAGGCTCCCATTTAGTCCCTATTTCACCGCAACTTAAAGGGGGTAGTCGTTGGCATCTGCCACAACGCCGATGTTTTGGCAACGACAGCGAAAGCCCGCCAGAGCGAGCAAGGTGCCTTGAAACAAGGCGGCATTGACCTTCTGGTCATGCCGCCGAAGTTGAAAGGCAGATTGCCGCTCTGGCGGGCTTGCAGCGTCGGCTGGTTACGGCGTTTGGCAAAACGCCGTAACTATCTAGCCGCCCAGGTAGGCTTTACGCACGTTATCGTCGTGCAGCAGTTCTTGGCCGGTGCCGGTCATGGTGATCTTGCCGGTCTCGAGCACGTAGCCGCGTGTGGCGATGGAAAGAGCCATCTGTGCGTTTTGCTCGACCAGGAGCACCGTGGTGCCGGCCTTGTGCAGGTCCTCGACAATTTGGAAGATCTGCTCAATCAGAATCGGCGCCAGACCCATGGAGGGCTCATCGAGCATGAGCAGCTTAGGGTTGCTCATAAGGGCGCGGCCCATAACGAGCATCTGCTGCTCGCCGCCCGAAAGGGTGCCGGCGACCTGGCGACGACGCTCCTTCAGGCGCGGGAACTGCTCGTAGACGCGCTCGAGACCCGGAGCCACCGTTGACTTGGGCTGCGTGTAGGCGCCCATCTCCAGGTTCTCCTCGACCGTCATCTGCAAGAAGGCGCGACGGCCCTCGGGGACCTGAGCCAAGCCCTTGCCCACCAGCTTGTCGGCAGGCGTATGGGTAATGTCCTCGCCCATAAACTTGATGGAGCCGGTCTTGGAACGCAGCAGGCCCGAGACGGTTTTAAGCGTCGTGGACTTGCCGGCACCGTTCGCACCGATCAGAGCCACGATCTCGCCCTCGTTGACGTTAAAGGAGATGTCCTTGATGGCGTGGATGGCGCCGTACCAGACGTTGATGTTGTAGACGGAAAGCATCGGCTCTGCCATTTAGTTCTCCCCCTTATCCTGCTTGCCCAGATACGCCTCGATAACAACGTCGTTGTTCTGGATTTCCTCGGCCGTGCCTTTGGCGATGACCTTACCAAAGTTGAGCACGCAGATACCCTCGCAAATATTCATGACGAGCGACATGTCGTGCTCGATAAGCATGATGGCGATACCAAAGGTGTCGCGAATCTTAACGATGTTCTCCATGAGTTCCGCGGTCTCGGACGGATTCATGCCGGCGGCAGGCTCGTCGAGCAGCAGTAGTTTGGGGTTGGTGGCAAGCGCGCGGACGATTTCCAGACGACGCTGGGCGCCGTAAGGCAGCGATCCGGCCTGCTCATTTGCCAGGTGCTCCATGTCAAAAATGGACAGCAGCTCCATGGCGCGCTCGTGGGCGGCCTTCTCGTGCTTCCAATACGTCGGCAGGCGCAGAACGCCCTCAAAGCCGGAGTAGCGCTCCTGGTTGTGCAGGCCGACCTTAACGTTGTCCTCCACCGTCATGGTGTTGAACAGGCGAATGTTCTGGAACGTACGGGCAATACCCATGCGGTTGACCTGGTAGACCGACTTGCCCGAGGTGTCCTCACCGTCGAGCAGGATGGTGCCGTGCGTGGGCTGGTACACCTTGGTGAGCAGGTTGAAGACCGTGGTCTTGCCGGCGCCGTTGGGGCCGATGAGACCGGCGATCTCAGTCTTGCCGATGGTCAGGCTAAAGTCGTCTACTGCCTTAAGGCCGCCAAACTCAATGCCCAAGTGGATGCACTCGAGCGCCGGGCGCTGACCCAGGTCGCGGTCGGGAACGATAGCGCCAGAAGGATACGGGACCATCTTGCCCTTGTTGAACTCAAACTTACTGGGCATCGGCTGCCACCTCCTTCTTGGAAGCAAAGCGGTCCTTAATGCGTGCGAAGAATGCCTTGAGCTGTGGGTTGTTAGTAAAGACCATGACCAGGATCAACACGATGGCGTAGATGAGCATGCGGTAGTCCGAGAACTGACGGAGCAACTCGGGGAGCACCGTGAGCAGCGCCGCGGCGATAACGGAACCGCGCATGTTGCCCAGGCCGCCCAGAACCACGAACACCAGAATGAGGATCGACGTGTTGAAGTCGAACTTAGTAGCGGAAAGCTGCGAGAAGTTACCGCCGAACAAAGCTCCGGCAGCACCGGCGAGGGCGGCGGAAACCACGAAGGCGATCATGCGGTACTGGGTGACGGAGATGCCCACGGACTCGGCAGCGATCTTGTTATCGCGCACGGCAATAATGGCACGACCGGTACGGCTGCGAACCAGGTTGAGTACAATCACGAGCGCGACCATAACCAGGATGGCGCCGGCAAGGAAGGTCGAATAGGTCGACACGCCCGATGCTCCCTGCGCGCCCTTGATGATGGCGGTGCCGTCCTCGAGCAGGTGCAGGTCGTTGATCGTAGAGTTACCCGTGATGTTAAAGATCACATGCAGGCCGCGGGAGTCGACGCCCACGATAAGGCAGGTGACGATCTCTTTGATGATCTCGCCAAAAGCCAGGGTCACGATGGCCAGATAGTCGCCGCTCAGGCGCAGGACCGGGATACCGATCAAGAAGCCCAAGATGGCAGCGGCGATAGCGCCGACCACAATGCTGATGATCAGACGCATCGGATCGGACGGAACGGCGCTCTCCAGCGCGACGGCAGTGACGATGCCCGTATAGGCGCCGACGCTCATAAAGCCTGCGTGGCCCAGCGACAAGTCGCCCGCGATACCAACGACGAGGTTAAGGGAGATGGCCATAACAATGTAGGCCGTAATGGGGACCAGCTGGCCGGCAATCATGCGCGGGATCATGTGGTTGGACTGCATAAAGAACACGATGGCGAACGCCACAAGGCACATGGCGTACGTAACAAAGTCGTGACGCGTCTGCTTGTCTTTAAGAAACTTCATAACGCTCACCTACACCTTCTCGGGGACGTACTTGCCCAAGAGGCCGGCAGGCTTGACGAGCAGGACGATGATCAGAACACCAAAGACGATGGAGTTGGCAAGGCTCGTGGAAATGTAAGCCTGCGCCATCGCTTCGATGATGCCGATGAGAATGCCGCCGACAAAAGCGCCGGGGATGGAGCCGATGCCACCGAAGACAGCGGCGTCGAAGGCCTTGATGCCAGGCATAGCACCCGTCGTGGGCTGCAGCACCGGCGAGTAGGAGCACAGCAGCACGCCGGCGATGGCGGCAAGGGCAGAGCCGATGGCAAACGTCATCGAAATGGTGCGGTTGACGTTGATGCCCATGAGCTGAGCGGCAGCCTTGTCCTCGGACACGGCGCGCATGGCCTTGCCCATCTTGGTCTTACCTGTAAAGAACATCAGGCCGGCCATGATAACCAGGCAGGCGACGATGGTGACGAGCGAGACGGCGCTTACGTTGAACTTGGCCAAGAACTCCGGCACCTGGAAGGTGACGAGCGAAGTGAAGTTCTTGGGCGTGGCGCCCCACAGAAGCTGCGCGGCGTTCTGCAGGAAGTAGGACACGCCGATAGCCGTAATCAGAACGGCCAGCGGGCCTGCTTGGCGCAGCGGCTTATAGGCCAGGCCCTCAATGAGAACACCGAGAACCGTGCAGGCCACGCAAGAGAGAACTACAGATGCCCAGCCCGGGAGGCCGAGATACGACGTGGCGCAGAACGAGACATAGGCACCGACCATGATGACATCGCCGTGAGCGAAGTTGAGCATCTTTGCGATACCGTAGACCATGGTGTAGCCCAACGCGATGATGGCGTAGACGCTGCCCATGGACAGGCCGTTGACCAGGTATTGGATAAAGACCGTCATGTTCCACATCCCCCTTTCGAATAGGTTTCCAGTTAATGTATGAAACAGGGACGTTACATCGTCCCTAGATACCAAGCAAGCAGGGAAGGCCAAAACCTCCCCTGCTTGGGATCAAAACCGCTCTATGTAAGGCGGCCTATTAGGCCTGTACGTACTTGCCGTCAGTGATGACGTACGCCGTGGGCTCCTTCTGGACCTGACCCTTATCGTTCCAGGAGAGCTTGCCAGTCAGGCCGTCAACAGTAATGTTGCGCATAGCCTCGGGAAGCTTCTCGGCAACCTCGGTGGGGTCGGCGTCGACACCCAGGCCGGCCTCCTTGAGAGCCTCGACCACAGCATGCACGCCGTCGTAGGCGTCGGCGGCAAACTGGTCGGGGGTATCGCCGTACTTATCTTTGTAAGCGTTGACGAAGTCGGCGTTCTTCTCGTCGTCGGCGGAGAACGGGGTCATGAGCAGCAGACCCTCGGCAAGAGAGGTATCGAAGCCCTCAACGCCCAGGATACCGTCCATGCCGTCGCAGCCCATCATCTTGACGTCGTAGCCCATGTCCTTGGCGTTCTTGAGCAGGACGGACGCCGGTGTGTAGTAGATCGGCGCAAAGATCATGGTGGCGCCAGCCTGCTTGGCCTTGGTCAGCTGGTTGGTAAAGCTCGTGGCGGAGTCGTCCTTAAAGGTCTCCTCGTCAACAATCTCGAGCTTGGACTCAGCGGCCTGGGCCTTAAAGGAATCTGCGATGCCCGAAGAATAGGCGTCGCCGGAGTTATAGAACAGCACGAACTTCTCGTCCGCATACTTCTGCGCCAGGAACTTGGCAGCGTTGACACCCTGGTTGGGGTCGGTGAAGCAAACCTGGAAGACGCAATCCTTGCCCTTGGTAACGTCCTCGGAGGACGCGGACGGGGTAATCATGAACGTCTCGGGGTCGTTACCGCACTCAGCAGCAACGGCGACCGACGCACCCGTGGTGGTCGGACCGACAAGGGCCTGCATGCCCCAGTCGAGCAGGGTGTTGAAGGCGTTGACGGCCTTCTCGCCGTCAGCCTGGTCGTCCTCGGCCTTGCTGACAAGCGGCAGTTCCTTAGTCGAGAAATCCTTGCAGCCAAGCTCGACAGCCTGTGTAACGGACTTGCCGTAGGACGCGTTGGCGCCGGTCAGTGGGCCGATGGTGCCGATCTTAAACGAAGCGTCGCCCGAAGCGGAACCACTGTCGCCGCCGTTGGAGGAGCAGCCAGCTAGAATGGACATCGCCCCCAGACCTGCTGCGCTCGCGATAACGCTCCTGCGATTCATAACAGGGTTCAATGACTTACCGGTGAGGCTCGACATGCGGCTCTCCTCTCAAATCTCGTCGGGTTTCGGTTACCCGACAGGCCATCCTTCGCCGTGTTCGGCGTTCGCAAAATACTAGACGCTTTAGTTAAGGAAAGTGGCGATTATTTCAACTTTTCTTTGGATTTGTTCATTTATCCATAATCATGCGTATTTCTGTCGGTTTATGCAGTTTAGCCACTTTATTGTGTGAAAGTAATGTTTCCGTTCTGTTACAGGCGTCCCCGCCCTGAATAAAACGACCCCACCGGTCCCGATATATGCACTTAGGCGGCGATGTACTTGCCGTCCTGAATCACATAGGCCGTAGCGGGCTTTTCGACCTGGCCCTCGTCGTTCCATGTGAGCTCGCCCGTCAGGCCCTCGATCTTGATCTTGCGCATGGCCTTGGTCGGCTGGTTGATAAAGCTCGTGGAGGAGTCGTCCTTAAAGGTCTCGGTATCGACGATGTCGAGCTTGGATGCCTTGGCCTGCTCGGCAAAGGCATCGGCGATCTCGGCCGAGACGGCGACGGCGGCACCAGTGGTAACGGAGTCGACGAGCGCCTGCATGCCCCAGTCGCACAGGGCGAACCTTATGGCGCAAACGTTGACAGTTTGTTACGGAGTTCCGTTTGTAGCGAGCATGTTTCCAATGTTTCCGCAGCGTTTCGGGGGTGCCGTTTTGTGCGACTCCTGTTGCCTGGCGAGCACGCGTCCTCGGTTCACGCTAGAATGCACTCAACCTTTAAGCGATTTATCCATCCATAAGATGCACGAAGGAGCTATCTATGAGCGAACCCCTGCGCACCGTGAACGTCGGTCTGATCGGTCTGGGAACCGTCGGCGGCGGCGTGGCCCGTCTGATCAAGAGCCACCACGATGAGTACCTGGCAGCCTACGGCATCGACCTTAAGCTGACCCGCGCCTGCGCGCTTGCCTGGGAGCAGGCCGAGGCAGCAGGCATTGAGCGCGAGGCCTTTACGAGCGACTGGCACGATGTCGTCACCGACCCCGCCGTCGACATCGTCGTCGAGCTGATCGGCGGCGAGCATCCCGCAACCGAGATCTTCACCACTGCCTTTGAGCACGGCAAGCACGTCGTCTCTGCCAACAAGGCCCTGCTGGGCCGTCACGTCGAGACGCTTGCCAAGAAGGCACGCGCGTGCGGCGTGCAGATTAAGTGCGAGGCCAGCTGCGGCGGCGGCATCCCCATCGTGAGCACGCTTGAGCACGATCTGGTGGGCAACAAGATCCTGACCATCGCCGGCATCCTCAACGGCACCACCAACTACATCCTGTCGCGCATGGACGCCGAGGGCGCCGATTACGCCGACGTGCTCGCCGATGCACAGGCCAAGGGCTATGCCGAGGCCGACCCGTCCGCCGACGTCGACGGCTTCGATGCCGCCAGCAAGACGGCGATCCTCGCCTCCATCGGCTTTGGCACCCGCGTGACCACCGATGATGTGTACCAGCAGGGTATCCGCACCATCGGCGCCGAGGACATCGCCCAGGCCCGCGAGCTCGGCTACACCATTAAGCTGCTCGGCATCGCCCGCAACACCGACGCCGGCGTCGATGTTCGCGTGCATCCCACGCTGATCCCGGCAGACCACATGCTTGCCAAGGTCAACGGCGCCATGAACGCTGTTTACGTAGTGGGCGACGCCGTGGGCGAGACCATGTTCTACGGTGCCGGCGCAGGCTCCTTCCCCACCGCGAGCGCCGTCGTGGGCGATATCCTGTCGCTCTCCGAGCAGATCAGCCGGGGCGTGGCTCCGCTGCCCGAGATTGAGCCCTATGGTCACAACCTCGCCTTTAAGCCCATGGATGAGCTCCAGACCAAGTACTATGTGCGCCTGAAGGTCGCCGACCGCGTGGGCGCCCTGTCCGAGACGGTCGACATCTTTGCCAAGCACAACATTTCGATCTCGCTCATCAACCAAGTCGAGGACGGCAAGTCGGGTGTCAGCGATGCCTGCTCGGTCATCTTCCTGACGCACCGCGCACTCGAGAAGGACGTCCAGGCTGCCGCCGCGGAGCTTGCCAGCGTCGACTGCGTGGCCGAGGTCGCCAACGTCCTGCGCATCGAGGACGTCGAGGCCTGGACCGAAGGCGTCATGACCAACTAGTTCGGTTTACACCCCACAACGCATTTGCTCGAAGGGCTCCCGTCTGGTCTTGGACGGGAGCCCTTTTATTTGCACGCTCGGGGCGCATTGACGCGATCCGCGTTTGAACAATTTGACCGTTCGGTGTCAACCAGGGATACCGCTCACCGATAAGCAGACATGTTTGCTTTTGTCCGCCGCTATCCTGTGCTGCGTACGTCCACCCCCGAAGAATGGAGGCACCATGTTGCTCGAGGGCAAGAAAGCAATCATCACCGGAGGCACGCGCGGTATCGGCTATGCCATCGCCTGCCGCTTTATCGAGGAGGGTGCCACCGTCACCGTCTTTGGCTCGCGTCAGGAGACCGCCGATGCGGCCGTTGAGAAGCTGACAGCCGTCTATCCCGACGCCAAGGTCTGGGGTCGCTCCTGCGACCTCACCTCACTCGAAGCCGTGACCGAGGCCTTTACCCAGGCTGCAGCCGATATGGGCGGTCTCGATACGGTCGTCAACAACGCCGGAATCTCCCAGCGCTCACCCCTTTTGGACTATACGGCCGAGGAGTTCGCCAAAGTTATGGACCTCAACGTCGTCGCCGTCTTTAACGGTCACCAGGCTGCCGCCAAGATCATGACCGAGGCCGGCCACGGCGGCACCATCACTACCACAAGCTCGATGGTCGCCAAGTACGGCCAGCCCTCTGGCGTCGGCTACCCCACGTCTAAGTTTGCCGTCAACGGCATGGTCCAGTCGCTCTCGCGCGAGCTCGCCCCCATGGGCATTCGCGTCAACGCCGTTGCCCCAGGCGTAACCAAGACCGATATGGTCGCCAACCTGCCCGAAGAGGTCATCAAGCCCATCATCGCCACTATTCCGCTCGGTCGCATGGGCGAGCCCGAGGACGTTGCCAACGCCTTCGTTTTCCTTGCGAGCGACATGTCCTCCTATGTCACGGGCGCCATCCTCCCCGTCGACGGGGCAGCCCGCTCCTAAAGGTCGAAAGTTTCGGCTTCGAACCTCAACAGAGTTCAACGCAAAAGGCGCGCTGTCCGCATCAACCGCAGGCAGCGCGCCTTCTATTATTTGGACGGAACCCGTATCCCGACATTCCTTGCTACTTGCCGTCGTCGTCCTGGGCTTCATCGCGCGCGTAGAGCTCCAGCATGCGGCGGCGGTATTCGTGTACGGCGAGCTTGGCGCGCTCCAGACGGCGACGCTCGCGCGGAGTCAGCTCGGACGGGTCGATCTCATCACCATAGGTCTTATCGGCAAGAAGATGCGCCGCGTCCACGATGCGGGCATCGATGTGGCCGCTCGCCGCCTCGGCGGAAAGACGCTCGGCAATCGTATCGAGCGTAGGCAGGCCTTCGAATACGCGACCATGGCCATGCGAGGTCAGCAGCTCGTGCTCGCGTGCGAGCAGGCTCGCCAAATCATGATGGGCACGCAGGATGTCGAGCGCATCGGATGGATGCTCGGCGACTTCTGCCACAGCGGCGACCGGCGCGGCGTCGACCACGCGGTAGAAGAGCTGCGCGAGCAGCGGCATCAAGAACACCGTGATGGCACCGGCGGCAACCATGACCGACGCAATATCTTGCGACAGCGCGCCCGCGTTGACGGCAACGCTTGTCACGGCAACGATGATCGGCAGGGCCGTGGTGCAGTAGAGCGCCACGGTAATGCGACCATACGCCGACACATCTCGCGTCGCAGGACAAATGCTCATAGAGATGAGAATGGGCACGGCACGAATAATCAGCAACGCCACGATAAAGCCCACGAGCAAGCCCGGGCGCGAAGCCACAGCCGTCAGGTCAATCTTTGCGCCCGATACGGTAAAGAACACCGGAATCAAAAAGCCGTAGGCCAGGCCGTCGAGTTTGGTCTCGAGCGTATGGTTGCCCTCGGGGATGATATAGCGCAGGACAAAGCCGGCGGCAAAAGAACCCAACACGATATCGAGATCAAAGACTGCCGAGAACGCCACGAGCGTGACCAGGATGAGCACCGTCAGGCGCACGAACGTCTGCGACGTGGTATCGGCGCGTTCCTCGACAAACGCAAAGAAGCGGCTGCCGACGCGCCTGGAACGACTTGGGACCACGGCCAGCAGCACGCAGACCACAGCAAACAAGCCAAGAATCACGAGCGTCTGGATGCCGGTGCGGGCAGACAGCAGCACCGACATGGCGAGCACGGGACCGAGCTCGCCCCAAGTGCCATACGCGAGGATCGAGTCGCCCACGCGCGTGCCGGTGAGCGAGCGCTCAAGCATGATGGGCACGAGCGTGCCGAGCGCCGTCGAAGTGAGGGCAAGCGTCACGGCGATACCGTCGAAATGGCTGACCGAGAACCACGGGGTAAAGCGCACGGCAAGCCAGGCGATACCAAACGTGACGGCCCACGTCGCCAAGCCGTAGCGCCCCTCCACACCCGTAATGTTCTTAGGGTCGATCTCAAAGCCGGCGAGCAGGAACAAAAAGGCCAGACCCAGCTCGGACACCAGCGAGACCTCGGCATCCACATGGATAAGGCCGAGCATATGCGGGCCCAGCACAGCACCGAACACGAGCAAAAAGACCGTCTCGGGAACGGGTTTTCCAGGAATCGCCGAGGCGATGAAGGGGCTTGCAAAGGCCACGAGCGCGATGATGGCGAGCGAAACGAATGCCATGTGATGCCTTTCTCTTGTTTGCGCTTCACTGTAGCACCCTCGCCGCCCTCAACGCGCCGCGAGCTGTCGTATCATAGTGAGGTTTACAAACATGCGGCTCAAGGCGACCGCGAGGCTTGCCCCGTAAACCGACCGCTGCCGCATACCGTACCGTACGCCCAACCGATCAGGAAGGCAGGAACCAATGGTCTCTCGTATCTACGTGGAGAAGAAACCCGGGTTCGACGTCGAGGCTCAGCAGCTCAAGGGCGAGCTGACCGAGATTCTCGGCATCAAGGGCATCGAGGCCCTGAGGATCATCAACCGCTACGACGTCGAGGGCATCGACGAGGAGCTTTTCCGCTCCTGCGTGCCGACCGTCTTTAGCGAGCCCCAGGTCGATGTGACCTACGACGAGCTCCCCGCAAGCGATGGCGCCGTCTTTGCCGTCGAATTCCTGCCTGGCCAGTTTGACCAGCGCGCCGACTCCGCCAGCGAGTGCGTGCAGCTCATCAGCCAGGGCGAGCGCCCCGCCGTGCGCTCCGCCAAGGTCTATATGATCTCGGGCGCTCTGAACGAAGCCGCCATCAAGGCCATCAAGCACTACGTGGTGAACCCCGTCGAGGCGCGCATCGCCTCGCTCGACTTGCCCGAGACGCTGTACATGGAGACCCCCGAGCCCCAGCCCGTCGAAGTGCTCGACGGCTTCCGCGAGCTCGATGAGGCCGGCCTTGCCGCCTTCATCGCCGATCGCGGTCTTGCTATGGACGAGGCGGACATCGCCTTCTGCCAGCAGTACTTCCGCGATGAGGATCGCGACCCCACCATCACCGAGATCCGCGTGATCGACACCTATTGGTCCGACCACTGCCGCCACACCACCTTCGGCACCGTCCTGGACGACGTGACGATCGACGACGCCGTGGTGCAGCAGGCCTTCGACCGCTACATGGAGATGCGCCACGAACTCGGCCGCGACACCAAGCCCGTCTGCCTCATGGACATGGGCACCATCGGCGCCAAGTACCTCAAGAAGACCGGCGTCATGACCGATGTCGACGAGTCCGAGGAGATCAACGCCTGCACTGTCAAGGTGAAGGTCGATGTCGACGGCGAGGACCAGGACTGGCTGTTCCTGTTTAAGAACGAGACCCACAACCACCCGACCGAGATCGAGCCCTTCGGCGGTGCCGCCACCTGCGTGGGCGGCGCCATCCGCGACCCGCTCTCGGGCCGCAGCTACGTGTACCAGGCCATGCGCGTCACCGGCGCCGGAGACCCCACCGTCCCCGTGTCCAAGACGCTCGAGGGCAAGCTGCCGCAGCGCAAGCTCGTAACCACCGCTGCCGCCGGCTACTCCAGCTACGGCAACCAGATCGGCCTTGCCACCGGCCAGGTCAACGAGCTCTATCACCCCGGCTACGTGGCCAAGCGCATGGAGGTCGGCGCCGTCGTGGGCGCTACCCCGGCAAACCACGTGCGCCGCGAGTGCCCCGCCCCCACCGACAAGATCATCCTGCTGGGCGGCCGCACCGGCCGTGACGGCATCGGTGGTGCCACCGGCTCCTCCAAGACCCAGAACACCGAGTCAATCGAGACCTCGGGTGCCGAAGTCCAGAAGGGCAACGCCCCGGTCGAGCGCAAGCTGCAGCGTCTGTTCCGCCGCGGCGATGCCTGCCGTCTGATCAAGCGCTGCAACGACTTTGGCGCCGGCGGCGTCTCGGTCGCCGTGGGCGAGCTTGCCGATGGCCTGTATGTCGACCTTGATACCGTGACCAAGAAGTACGACGGCTTGGACGGCACCGAGCTCGCTATCTCTGAGTCCCAGGAGCGCATGGCCTGCGCCGTCGCCGACGGTGACGTCGAGGAGTTCATGGGCTACGCCGCCGAGGAGAACCTGGAGGCAACCGTCATCGCCGAGGTTACCGCCGAGCCGCGCATGCGCATGGCATGGAATGGCGTCGCCATCGTCGATCTGTCCCGCGAGTTCCTCAATTCCAACGGCGCGCCCAAGCACCAGGTCGCCCACGTCTGCGCCCGCAGCGTGTGGCAGCCCAGCTGGGCCGGCACCACGCTTGCCGAGCGCATGACCTCGCTCGTCACCGACCTCAACGTCGCCTCCAACAAGGGTCTTTCCGAGCGCTTTGACTCCACCATCGGCGCCGCGACCGTGCTCATGCCCTTTGGCGGCAAGACGCAGCTCACCCCGAGCTCTGCCATGGTCGCCAAGTTCCCCGTGGACGGTGAGACCACCACGGCGAGCGCTATGGCATGGGGCTTTAACCCCTATCTGATGGAGGCCGACCAGTTTGCGGGCGCCTACCTGTCCGTGGTCGAGTCCATCGCCAAGCTCGTGGCCGCAGGCTTTGAGCACAAGCGCGCTTACCTCTCCTTCCAGGAGTACTTCGAGCGTCTGCGCACCGAGGCCGAGCGCTGGGGCAAGCCCATGGCAGCCGTCCTGGGCGCCCTTATGGCCCAGGTCGACCTGGGTGCCGGCGCCATCGGCGGCAAGGACTCCATGAGCGGCTCGTTTGAGGACGAGGCCGGCGAGCTCAACGTTCCGCCGACCCTCATCAGCTTCGCCGTGGCCGTGGGCAAGGCGGCCCGCGCTGTCTCCCCCGAGTTCAAGGGCCTCACGCACCGCGTCGTCCGCATCGCCCCCGCCACCTACGGCGAGGACTACCGCCCCGACGCCCAGCAGCTGCTCGCCGCGTTTGACGCCGTCGAGGCGCTCACTGCTACCGGCGACGCCCTGGCTGTCTCCACGCCCGGCTACGGCTGCGGCGCCGAGAGCCTCTTTAAGATGTGTGTCGGCAACCAGATCGGTATCGAGCTTGCCGAAGATGTGGACGTGGAGAGCCTCTTCACCCCGCTCTACGGCAGCTTTATCGTCGAGCTCGCCGAGGATGCCGAGCTGCCCGAGGTCGCCGACGGCGTTGTCGTCGAGCCCCTGGGCACCACCGTCGAGGGCTATGTCATCGATACCGGCTCCGAGGTCATCGAGCTCTCCGAGCTCCAGGAGGCCTGGGAGAGCGGCATCGAAGGCGTCTTTGCCTACCGCAGCGCCGGCGAGACCGCCGAGGTCGAGACCATCGACTTCCGTGCCAAGGATATCCACGTGTACGGCGGCGCCAAGATCGCCCGCCCGCGCGTGGTAATCCCCGTGTTCCCCGGCAACAACTGCGAGTACGATAGCGCCCGCGCTTTCCGCGCCGCCGGCGCCGAGGCCGACACCTTCGTGATCAACAACCTCACGCCCGAGGCCGTCGCCGAGAGCACCCACGAGCTTGCCCGCCGCATCCGTGCAAGCCAGATCGCCATGATCCCCGGCGGCTTCTCGGGCGGCGACGAGCCCGATGGCTCCGCCAAGTTCATCACGGCGTTCTTCCGCGCTCCCGAGGTCACCGAGGCAGTCCGCGACCTGCTCAAGGCCCGCGATGGTCTGATGCTGGGCATCTGCAATGGCTTCCAGGCCCTGATCAAGCTCGGTCTGGTGCCCTACGGCGACATCGTCGACGCCACGCCCGATGCGCCCACGTTGACGTTCAACACCATCGGTCGCCATCAGAGCCGTCTGGTGCGCACCCGTATCTCGTCCAACCTGTCCCCGTGGCTGTCGCAGTGCAGCCTGGACGACCCCTACACCGTCGCCATCAGCCACGGCGAGGGCCGCTTTGCCGCCAATGACGAAGTGCTCGCCCAGCTGATTGCAAACGGCCAGGTCGCCACGCAGTACGTGGGCGAGGACGGCAAGCCCAGCATGGACCTTTCCGTCAACCCCAACGGCTCCGCACTCGCCATCGAGGGCATCACGAGCCCTGACGGCCGCGTCCTGGGCAAGATGGGCCATGCCGAGCGTCGTGGCGACAACCTGTACCGCAACGTGCCCGAGCATGTCCCCGGCGATAAGTTCATGCCGATCTTTGAGAGCGGCGTAGCCTACTTCGCTTAAAGCTTTCCCATCGGGTACAATCCCCTCGGGTAACAACACCCGCCACCGACACATCCGGTGGCGGGTTCTTTTTTTCTTCGCGCATACAGGAAGGACATCATGGAAAGCCGCAAGCCGTATCTCGCCACCCTGCCCGGACTCATCCTGGGCTGCCTCGTCTGCTGTGCGCTCTGGGGGTCGGCTTTCCCCTGCATCAAGATCGGTTACGGGCTCTTTGGCATCCCCGCGCACGATAGCGCCTCACAGCTGCTCTTTGCGGGCTTGCGCTTCACGCTTGCCGGCGCCCTGGTTATCGTTGGGATGAGTGCGGCCCAACGCCGCCCCCTCATTCCGCAGGCTCGTGACATCAAGCCCATCTTTGTCTTGTCGCTCTTCCAGACTATCGGGCAGTACTTCTTTTTCTACCTTGGACTCTCGCGCGCCAGCGCAATGTCGAGTTCCATCATCGAGGCCAGCGCCAACTTTCTCGCAATCCTCTTTGCCGCCCTGGCATTTCACACCGAGAAGCTCAATACGCCCAAGGTGCTTGGCTGTGTGCTGGGCTTTGCCGGCGTCGCGCTCGTCAACCTTTCGGGCGCGGATGGCACCTTTGGCTTTACGCTCGACGGTGAGGGATTTATCTTGGCTTCCACTGTTGCGGGCGCCCTGTCGACCTGCCTCATTGGCATCTTCTCGCGCGAGCATGACGGCGTCTTGCTCGCCGGCTGGCAGTTTTTAGTCGGTGGCGTGGTCCTTACCGCCATCGGGTTTTTGATGGGCGGCACGTTGTCCCCCACCGAAATCGCCCCCGCCATCGCGCTCATCATTTATATGGCACTCATTTCCGCCGTCGCGTACTCGCTGTGGTCCCGCCTGCTCGCCGTCAACCCCGTCAGCCGCGTTTCGGTCTTTGGCTTTATGAACCCGGTCTTTGGCGTGCTGTTGAGCGCACTGCTGCTCGGCGAGGGCGCTGGCACGAGCCCCGTTACCGTACTTGTTGCCCTGCTGTTGGTCTGTGGCGGCATCATCATCGTCAACAAACCCAAAAAAGCCTAGCGAACCGCCCTTATTTAGTAGAGGAGATTCACATGCTTTAGCTTAATGGAGTACATCGGTGAGCTGAGGGCCGCAACGCACGCCAGCGTTCGCCTTTTTTTCTAGCGTATCTGGACGCCGGCTTTCTTCTTCTCGCGCTTTACGCGGTAGAGCTCCGCGTCGGCAGCGCGAAGCAAGTCTTGCCAGGTATCGACGCCATCACCAACCCGTGCATAGCCGATGGACATCCGCAACAGATACGGGACCTCGGCGCGCGCGAGCTCGTCGCTGATTGCCGCGCACAGACACATGATGTCCTGCTCCGCCGTCGCCTTTTGAAGCACCACGAACTCATCGCCGCCATAACGTGCGATAAAGCCACTAGACGCCGAGCAGACTTCTTTGAGCGCAGCGGAGATGACCTGAAGCGCATGGTCGCCCTCAACATGTCCATAGCGATCGTTAATCTGCTTAAAGCCGTCAGCGTCCATCATAAGCAGATATACATCTTCGGCCTGATCAACATTTGAAAAGAGCGACAGCATATAGGTCTCAAAACGGTTGCGATTGTTGAGGCCAGTCAACGGGTCGGTCGAGATGAGCTGCTCCTGGTAGATGATATAGAGCAGCAACATGCTAATCATTATGCCGACACAAAGGCCGGGCACCGAGTATACGACCTGAAAGGTACCGCCCACCAGGGCCGGAATGGCGAAAAATGCCAAGGTTCGATAGATGGCCTTCGTCTGCAGACTTTCGACTTTTCGAGTCTGAATAAAGGCATGCAAAGACGTATATATGATGTAGCAGTAGCTAACGATAGGCTGAATCATATAAAGCGCTCCGCGACGATATACGCCCTGTGCATCGATATAGAACATAGTGTGCGTCCAGTAGCTGGTAAATGCCAGCACGACCACCAATACGGTTGGCAACGTCACGAGCGCCACCCTATAGCGCGCGGTCAAAAGGCGTGAGCCCTGCACTGTCTCGGAATAGAAAAACCAAATGAGGCACGCGATGGCGAACAGCGAAAACGAGACCGCGTTGGAAATCCAGTTGGCCGTGATGCCTACAGGAGTGCTCACGCCGTCCGAGAGCGTCCAGATCATATCGAAGAAAATGTAGGCTGCAGACGTGTAGCCCAGCATGCTAAACAGAAGCTGCTGGGTGCTCGAGAACAAGGAGCGGCGGCTTCGTGCGGCAAGCCCGATAAGAACAATCATGCATAGCAGGAATATCTCAATTTTGAGTGCCTTAACCACTAGACGCCATCCATTCAATATTCAAGTGGTCAGAATCGCCCGATTCTGGTCTGGGCAACAAACACCCCCTACCCGCAGGGGTAAGGGGAATCATAGCAGAGCGCCCGAACGTCACTGCAAAACAGTCATCGTTCGGGCGCTCAAACGGCGCGAATTGCACTCCGGCATCATTGATGGGTAGCGATTGCTATTCGCCATCGATGTCGGTCGCGACGGCCTCCTCGATGGCCTCGACACCGGCAGGCGACAGATCCTCCTTGCCCTGGCAAAACTTCTTGTCGACCCAGCCGGTCAGAATCGGGGCCATGATTGCCGTGATGATGACGGCGGTGGCGATCTGCGCATACGCGGTGGGCGCAAGCTCGGCATAGCGCGGAGCGACCTCGGCGAGGGCGACCGGCGTGGTCATAGCCGTGCCGGCGATAGTGGAGCAGGCAACGGCCGCCTTGCCGTTACCACCGCACAGGCGCTCGAAGGCAAAGGTAATGGGACCGACGATAAAGAGCGTGATGAGGCCCAGCAGGATGCCCGAAATGCCGCCGGTGATAAAGCTCGAAAGACTCATGGACGCACCGAGCTGAAAACCGATAACGGCAATCGCAGGATTGGCGCCGGGAACCAGCAGGTTCTTGATGAACGGGAACAAGTTGCCCAGAACCATGCCGATAACAAGCGGCAGGATGGATCCGATGATGGTGCCGACGGGGATGTTGGCGAGACCCGAGACACCGAGGATGATCATCGTGACGGCGGGGCCGGCCGTAAAGAACAGGATACCGACGGCGCCTTGCTCGGACTCGTCGCCGAACTCGCCCATGATGCCGGTGTAGAGCGCCATGTTGCAAAACGTAATGCCGCCGATGATAGACACGGAGCTCAGACCTAGGAAGTTGTCGTTAAAGAAATATGCCACACCCAAGCCAAGGGCAGCCGCAACAACAAGCTTAGGAATCAGCACAACGATGCCGGTCTTGATGGCGCCCGGCGTGGACTTAAAGCTGATGCCGGCACCCACAAACAGCAGGATCGCGGCAACGATGGTGTTGGAACCACCGCGGCAGGCGGCGGTAAAGAAGCCGCCGATCTCAAAGACCTGCGGGCAGAAGGTATTGAGCAAAAGGCCAACGATCATCGGGTAGATCATGATGTCACCCGGGATACGCGGGACTTTGAATTTCTTTTGCTCGTTGGCGGTCGCTTCCTGTGCCATGAAACCCCCATTTCCGCTGACGCAGAACAAAAGCCCACGTCATACTTTGCTACAGTAAAGTTTGACCATGGTACCAGAAGAAGCAGACCGGCTCGGTGAGAAATTCGATACGTGTGCCGGGACGCTAAACGTGCTCCGCTCTTATATGAAGCTCAAAACGATATAGAACACGATGCCCGAGACGCAGCACCACAACATCGACTTTGTCTTGATTGCCACCGCCACGACGCCGGCGGCCGCAATCCAGGGAATCAAGCCCTGCCACAAGCCGGCGTCGAAAGCGCCAGGGCTTATCAAATCGTTGGCGACCAGCGCCGCAAAGGCGGCAGGCGGAATATAACCCAAGGCCTCGGTAACGCGGGGCGACAGCGTTCTCCCGCGCAAGGCAAACGCCGGGGCAATGCGGAAAAACGCGATGGCCGCCCATGACGACAGCCATAGAACCAAAAACTCATTAACGGGCATCGCGAGCGCCCCTTCCCTCGGCGAGGACATCGCACGCGAGTGCCGTGACAACGCCGACGAGCACACTTGCCGGCACGGCGATATTCGTCCACCCCAAGAACTTGCATATGGCGACGGACACCGCAGCCAAACCGGCAGCTACGACATTGCCGCGCGACAGTCGCTGCGAAAAGAGTAGGCAGATAAAGAGCGATGTGCAGACAAAACCCGCAATAGCGGTGGGAACATCAACAACGGCGCCGACGATGGCGCCCGTCGTACACGAAACGCCCCATGTTGCGATGAGGATCACGTTGAGCACAAAGGACTCGAGCGGACCCCAATCCTCCCCTTTAACCAACTTGGCAAGCGAAATGCCGTATGCCTCCTCGGTAAGTGTCGCGGCAACAGCCAGCGTCTGACGCTTCGAAGCACCCCTCAAATGCGGTGCGATCGATGCCGAGTAAAGCGCAAAGCGCGAGGAGATTGCGGCCACACTTGCGACAATCGATGCCGCAGGCACACCTGCCAGCCACAGGTTGCAGACCATAAACTGCCCGCTGCCCGTCACGAACGTGCTGCTCAGGGCAAAAACCATCCAGGGTTCCATTCCCGTCTGCGCCATAATCATTCCGCACGGCGCGGCTATCGCAACATAGGTAAGCATCACCGGCCAGACGGTTTTAACGATTTTGAGCACCATAACGTTCCTCGTCCCGACAAGATTTCCGAGCCGCATTCAACGACGCGGCAGAACCATCGCCCGATGGCAACCGAGTTCACCTACAATTGCCACCGGATCGAAAGACACAGAAAGACACAACTTTTTAGGAAGTCATTATGACAGCTATCGATCGAACGCGGGCTGCCGCGGCCTTCAAGACCTACACCGATGCCTACGATGCCGCCAATCCGCGTATCGCGCTCAAAATCGAGCATACGTACCACGTTGCCGAGGCATGCGATGCCGTGGCACGCGAACAGGGCTGGTCACCTCAGGACATTGACCTAGCGTGGCTTTGCGGCCTGCTGCACGATATGGGTCGCTTTGAGCAGCTGCGACGCTGGGACACGTTTAAGGATGCCGAGAGCATGAGCCATGCGGCGTTGGGCGTCGAGGTTCTCTTTGGCGAAAACCCTGCAGACGCGCCCGCGACAACAAGTATCCGCGACTTTATCGACGATCCGGTAGAAGACGAGTTGATTCGCGCAAGCATTGCCTATCACAGCGATTTCCGTCTACCCGCGCAGCTCGACGAGCGCACGCGGCGCTTCTGCGATATTGTGCGCGATGGCGACAAGGTCGACATTATGCGCACCATCGCCGACAGCACCGTCGACACCATCCTCAAAGTGGATGAGGACGTGTTTCTTGCCAGCCACTTCTCGGCACCGACGCTGGCTGCCTTTGACGAGCACCGCTGCGTCACGCGCGATGAGCGCGATGAGCCCGCGGACTACTTGGTGGGGCTTATCTGCTTTATGTTTGAGCTCGTCTATCCGGCAAGCCGCGCGCTGACGCGCAAGCAGGGCGATATCTACCGCCTGCTCGACGCACCTTTTGGTATCGTGCGGCCCTTTACCGACCCCGCCACGCAAGCGACCTGGGAACGCCTAAAGAAAGAGATGCGAGCCTGGCTGGCCAGCGCCTAGCGCTCGAGCTGGGCCAGAAGCTCCTCGACAACTTCGACGGCGTCACCGACAACTTTGTACTGCGCAGCGCCGAAGATGGGGGCATCCGGGTCCTCGTTGACAGCGATGATGCACTCCGCGCCGCCGATGCCGGCAAGATGCTGGATAGCGCCCGAAACGCCGATACTCACAAGGAGCTTGGGCGAAACCGACACGCCGGTCTGGCCAATCTGGTGGCGATACTCCAACCAGCCTGCCTCCACAACGGGACGCGTGCAACCAAGCTCGGCACCCAAGGCATCGGCGAGTTTTCGCATCAGGGGCAGATTCTTCTTGGAGCCGATGCCGCGGCCCACCACGACCAGGCGCTCGGCATCGGCAATTGATGCCTGCTGCCCCCACTCCTCGGCGGGAATCGAGATCTCGACACGGGCCTTAACATCATTCGCAAGCGATACCTGGGTAATCGTGCCAGAGCGGCTGTAGTCAAACTTGGGTGCCCCAAAGATGCCGGGGCGCACCGTTGCCATCTGCGGCCGATGATTGGGGCAGATAATGGTGGCCATCAAGTTGCCGCCAAACGCCGGGCGGGTCTGCTGCAGTAGACCCGTCTCCGTATCCATCGAAAGCACCGTACAGTCGGCCGTAAGGCCCGTCTGCAAGCGTACGGCCACACCGGGCGCCAGCTCACGACCAAAGGCGGTTGCGCCGTACAGAATGGCCTCGGGTCTGCGCTCGGCCACCAAATCGCAGATGAGACGAGCATAGATCTCCGCATCGTTTTGGCGCAGTCGCTCGTCGCGGCAGACCACGACCTCGTCGGCACCGGCGCAGACCAGATGCTCCAGGTCCTCAAGCGAGCCCTCGGGGCCCATGCCGGCCAATGCCACCAGACGGCAACCGCGAGCATCGGCAAGCTCGCGCCCCTTACCCATGAGCTCGTAGGCCACCGGAGCCACGACATCGTGATCGTCGGTCTGAACGAATACCCATATGTCTCGATACGCATCGAGGTCAACCGCGCCGGCGGCCTCGTCGCGCTCGATCGAAATGGCATTGACGGGGCAGGCGTCGACGCACCCGCCGCACAAGATACAGCCGTCGGTCACATGGGCGCAGCGGTTGGGGCGCTCGCCCTCCATCACAATGCCACCCGAGGCACAGGCGCGAACGCAGCGGCCACAGCCAACGCACGCCTCGCTATCGATTATCAGTCCGCTCATCTATGCCATCCCCTCGATAATCTTGGCAATCTTTGCCGCCTGCTCGACCGGCGTGCCCTCGATGGCCTCGCACGTTTGGTCGCGGTCGGGCACAAATGAGCGCACGACCTGCGTCGGCGATCCGGTAAGGCCGCAACGCGAAGGGTCAGCATGTACATCGGCAGCACAGACCACCCGCACATCCGCATCTTCGGCCGCGCGAATGCCGGCGATGCTCGGCATGCGCAGCTGGCCGATCTCCTTGGCGGTCGTCATCGCGCACGGCATCTCCAGATAGACCGTCTCCTCGCCGGCATCGCAACCGTGAACGAGCGAAAGCGCACCGCACGTCGTAAAACCTGCGCCCTGCACGCAGCTCACATCGGTCACGCAGGGAATCTCGAAGGCGCCGGCCAGCTCGGGGCCAATCTGGGCGGTATCGCCATCTACCGCCATCTTGCCGCAGATGAGCAGGTCGAAGTCCTCGTCGAGCGCCTCGATACCGCATTTGAGGGCATAGGTGGTCGCCAACGTGTCCGCGCCCGCAAAGGCGCGATCGGTCAGCAGCAGCGCATCATCGGCGCCGCGGGCAATGCAGTCGCGCAGCAGCGATTCGGTTGCAGGGATACCCATCGACACCACCGTCACGCGCACATCCATGCCAAAGCCGATAAAGTCGTCCTTGAGCGCCAGCGCGCATTCGAGGGCACTTGCATCGAAGGGATTAATGACCGCCTGCTTGCCATCACGCACGATGGTATTGGTTTTGGGGTCCATCTTGACCTCGGTGCTTCCCGGTACCGCCTTGACGCACACCACCATATGGAAATCGCTCATCTTCACGCGCCCCCTTTCTGGACGAGTTCATCCAAGAGCTTCTCCGAAAATAGGTTGCCACGACCCAGCTGCCCGGCAGGATCGAGCTGCAGCTTGAGTCGAGCCGATTCGACCATGGCCTCGTGGCCGTACATCGTCTCCAAAAAGCCCGCTTTGATCTTGCCGACGCCGTGCTCGGCAGAGACGGCGCCGCCCATAGCCGTTACCTCCGCAGCCCACCGGGCAAACAGCTCACCACCGCGACGGTAGTCCTGCGCATCGCGCGGCAGGATATTCACATGCAGATGGTTGTTGCCGATATGTCCCCAGGCGGCAGACTCAAGCCCGCTTTCGGCCAGCGTGCGGCGATAGAAGGCAACGACATCGGCCAGGCGCGCGTTGGGTACCGACATATCCGACCCCAGTTTGGTAATGGTGGGGTCGGTGCGGCGACGCTCATCGATGAGCATGTTGACACTCTCGGGGACGGCGTGGCGGAAGAACCGCTGGCATTCGCGATCGACCTCGGTGCGCGCAACCCAGGTCGCGTCATCGCGGCCGCCCGCAAGCTCCAAAACCCATCCCAGGTGGTACAGCTCCTCAGTCGCTTGAGCCTCGTCGTCGCAGTCGAGTTCCACGTAAATACAGACCTTTGCCTCATCGTCGAGTGCCGGCAGCGAGGCAAACGCGGCCGACTGCTCGCGCTGGCGGCGAAGGATATCCAAGGCGCCGGCATCGAAATACTCAATAGCGGCGGCATGGGACAGCACGGGGCGCACGGAATCGGTAAAGGACACTGCCTTGTCCTCGCTGTCGAAAAAGCAGCTCACGCCCCATACGACCGAAGGTGCCGCCTGCAGGGCGATCTCGAGCTCGGTAATGACGCCGAGTGTGCCGCACGCACCGATAAAGAGGTCGATGGTGTCCATATCGTCCGCAACGAAATAACCCGACGCGTTTTTGGTCTTGGGCATGGTATAGCCGGGAAGATCCAGCTCGAGCGCGCGGCCTTCCGCTGTCACGAGCGACAAGTGGCGTGCGTCAGCGTGCGCCTGACCTCGATGAAGCTCAAGCAGGTCGCCGTCCGCCAGTGCCACGTGAAGCCCCGTAACGTGCGGGCGCATGGGGCCGTAGGCGTAACTGCGGGCACCAGAGGCATTGCACGCCGCCATGCCGCCCAGGCAGGCAGATGCCTCGGTGGGATCGGTGGGAAAGAACTGCTCAGGAGCTGCCTGAAACTCCTCATAGGCCTCAAGCGATACCTGATCCCAGTCAGCGGTCGGCAATGCCTTCTTACCCAGCTGCTTGCGCAACTCCGAAAGCACGACGCCCGGCTCCACGCGCAGCAGAAAACGGCCTCGCTCGTCGCGGCGAAGACCCAGGTAGCGATTCATACGAGAAGTGTTGAGGATGTGGCCGCCGTGGGGCACGGCGCCGGCAGCCAGACCGGTCCGAGCACCCTGGACCGTTATCGGAACATGCTCGGCATGGAGCTTTCGCAGAATGGCGCGGACTTCGTCCTCCGTTGTCGGAAACGAGATGCTCGACGCCTCGCCCGATGTGCGAGATTCATCGCGACCATATTCTTCGAACTCGTCGCCGAAGGGTTTGATGGCTGCAGACACGCGAACTCCCCCTTTAGTTAACTACAGTGTTTGCAGGGAGATGTTACCGCATCGTTTCGTCGACGTGACTGAGACCGTCTCCATAATTGGCGAATTTTACGTTTGCGCAATTCGGCGAGCGGCAGCGTTTTCTCGGCAGGCGCTCTATTTAACGCGCTCCTTCCCATCGCTGCCACGCATGCAATTGGCGCCCGAAAAAAGTTGAGATATTTTTTACCCTCTCTCACCTGCGGCGATGTAAATCCGTCAAGCATTTGGTCAGAAATTGGTCAAGTTACGGCTGATACGGTCGGCATCGACAGCCAAAGCCAATGGAAGGTTTGGCCCAAAAACAGGGAGGTTCCCATGGCATATTACTGGCCCCAGTACGGCGTCGCTATCGAAGTTGGCGACGACCCGTATCTTCTGCCCTTCGACGAGGAGGCATTTCCCGATGCGGCTGTCTATCACGTCACCACCGACGTGATTTGCGATCCCGAATCGTTTTCGGCACTCGCTCACCACATCGCCCACATCCACGACATCAAACTCGACCCAAACTTCGACGAGCTCATCTACTCGCGACGCCTCATGCTCCACATGCTCTTTGGTGCCGATCCGTCCACGTTCGCGCGCGTCTATACCACTAAGGATGCCGCATGAGCGCAAGGAAGCAGTCGAGCCCCCTAGGGTCAAAACATCGAAAAAGGCTCGGCGTTGTCTGCCTGGCCATCGCCTGCGCCCTTATCGCCGTCGGCCTTTACGCCTGGCAGTCAAAGCCTGTCGCCGAGACAGGTGCCTCGGTCACAGCGGCGGAGGGTAAGTCGCGCCAGGAAATCCAGGACGAGCTCGATGCCATCGTCCGCGACAACATGATGACGATCTCGGTCGCACCGGTCGCCCAGCTACAAAAAGGCGGCAAGCTGCGCGTCAACGTGCAAAACGTCCAGGATAACAAGTTTCCCCAGCGTTTCCGCGTGATCCAAAACGACGAGACCATCTATGAATCGGGCGTGGTCGAGACCGGCAAGACCGTTGAGACCTGCCCCGCAGGCGACATCAAAGAAGGTGAGGCGTATATCGAGATTCAAGCGCTCGACGCCAAGACCTACGACGCCCATGGCAATCCCACGCGCATCAAGGTGCGGGTTGCGCAGCCCGAAGACTAGATCTGCCACCCGTTGCGAAAACGCGCACCCACGCCGCTTTCGTCTGACCATCACGGAAACGGTCCGTGACGAATAGAAAGGAACGATTATGGACATCACCGGGAACTTGAGCGGGACCAGGGCGCTCGTCGTGGGCGTGGGGCTGATGCTTGCACTTTCAATGGGTGCCGCGCCGACCCCCGCCCTGGCGGAGGGACGCACTGGAACCACCAACGTGACTATCAGGACCCAAATCGACAACATCAAGTTCAAAGCCCCGACCGTCATCCCATTTGTCGCCAAGGCCGATGGCACGCTTCAGGGCCCTTCCGAGAATACAACCACCATCGACAATCTTTCGGCCTATGGCATCCACGTTGCCAACATGAAGATCGGCGCCAAGAACTCCTGGAGCATCGTCGCCGACGCCAAGACGGGAACCGCCCAGAACTCCATCGATTTTAAGGTTGGTCCGGACAAGGCACTCCAAGACGCTCACGCCGCGACGCAGGAAGCGGGCCTCGACCTTTCCAAAAATGCATCCTTCGACATGGGCTACCAGGGCATCGCCAATGGTACGGACAAGATTAAGCTCAAGACGAGCGGCAATGTCGCCCGCGTCACGCGAGACATCTTCCATGTGCCTGGCGAGGGCGACCAGGTCGCAAGCATTACGTGGACGGTCGAGCCCGGTGCGCACACGGCCTAAGGCGATTGTCCTTGCCGTCATCATCGGCGTTGTAACGTTTGCCCCGATCGCCGCCTTTGCCCAACAAGAGCAAGCGCAGGCTGCCACGCAAGTGACTGTCGATCTATCGGAGCTCGAACGCAGTGGCCAACATGAGCCCCTCGCGCAAACGGGCGACACGCGACAGCTCCTGGCAGCAGGAGTCGCCGCGGCAGGCGCAAGCGCCATCGGCCTTGGCCTGCGCATGAAACGCAGCCAGTAGCCGCGAAAATCGAGACCGTCCAGAACAGGTAAGGAGAACCCATGGCATCAAAGAACCTTTTGCCCGTTGCCGCGCTCTGCAGTGCGCTTGCCACCGGCATGCCCGTCGCCGCTCTAGCGACACCCGCCGCGGACGTCCCCTTACCTGCCGTCAACTGTCTCGCCACAAACCAGATGAGCACCATCGCGCGCCAACGCTTCTCGCTTGCGCAGGCAAGCATTTCGACCTCGGGGTGCCTCCGTCGCTGCACGAACAGCTCGATAGTCGTGGATACCGAGCGCTCAAGCACAGCGGACGGTCCCCTAACGGGATGCGTTATCTGCACATGGCGCGCAGCTGCAACTGATGCCGATGGCGATTCCTGCGACGTGAAACTATGTCTCGACATCACCCTGTCCGATGACTCGGCGGACGGGGCAACAGTCACCTTCGACAGCACGTTTTTCGAAAACGGAGGGGGTGTATGCCTGGGCTGCGTCCCCTCGAGCGCCGATGGCACGCAGCCCGCTATCTCATTCACCGCATCGCTGAAAATGACCAAGGCGGGCACCGACGCCACGGCAAATGGCGAGATCGCTCTGATGTTCTACGCGAGCGGCACAGAAAGCCAGGAGATTCGGGGCAAACAGCGGACCGGATCGCTCAGGCTGACGCGAGGGGCAGACCCCGGTCCTGTCGATATCAGTGCCGAAACGCAAGATGTGCATCACGTCCTTGTCGATCCGGCGCTCCTCGAGATGGAATGGAGCGGAGTAGGAGCGGTCGGACTCGCCCCCTCGACGGGTGACATCGCAAGCGACTCCAGCGAGAGCAGCGGTGAAATAGCGCCTGGGGACAATGGCGCACCAGGCGGCATAACACCGCCATCGAGCGGTCCTTCAGCCACTTTCAGCGAGCCAAGCGAAACAGCCACCGCAGTGGGCGGCACGCAAGCTGGCGAAAACTTGGGGTGTCCCATGCCGGCAGACATCGACGAGGGCAATTGTTGCATGATGGTCGCGCTCGACCGCACGGAAACCGTCGACGCCGCGAGCATTGAGGTCACCGCTGCCGATAAGCCCGTCCGCAAAGCAGCCATTATCGCATTCCCTAAAACCGTCGAAGTTGTTTTTCTGCCATCGGGCGAGGTCGTAGCCCCCACCTTGCTCACCTTGCTTGGGGCAAAGGGCACGGCCAACCAAATCGACAACCTCACGGTCGCCGACCCTGCGACCACCGCAAAACTGCACCTGTATGCCGTAACCTCGGACGGAGGCAAAACCGAGGAATTCGACGGTGAGAACCTCCTGAATAACCGGATACTCCATAAAATGGAAGACGTCTCGTATCAAATTGAGCTCGTGGGATTTGACCGAGCTCGAGATGCCGATATCATCGCCGCGGCCATTGAGTCCCCGCAGCGACTCATGACGCTGTGCTTCGATTACAGCCCCTATGTCGTGATGGGAGGCTGAGGCTTGGGCACCAAATGCCGTCATTAATACCACTTATATAACGTATAGGATGAGGCATGACGCACCCTGCAGCCCGTTCTGCTACGATTGCCAGGTTGGCATCAATATGGGAGGGTTCATGCCGGGTTTGGGAACGGTCATCAACGTCGCACTTTTGATTGCGGGCGGACTGCTGGGCCTTATAGGCGGACGCTTTATCACACCCCGCATCCAAGACACGCTCATGAAGGCGTCGGGGCTGTGCGTTTTGTTTATCGGACTGGGCGGCACCATGCAAAAGATGCTCGTCATTGACGGGAAAGCGCTGGAGACCACCGGCACCACCATGCTCATCGTCTCGTTTGCCCTCGGCTCGCTCATCGGCGAGGCCGTTAACCTGGAAGCCGGCATCGAAAACCTGGGCGAATGGCTCAAGCGCAAAACCGGCAGCGAGGGAGACAAAGAGTTCACCAATGCCTTTGTCTCGACATCGCTGACCGTCTGCATCGGTGCCATGGCTATCGTGGGATCAATCCAAGACGGCTTGCTCGGCGACTGGTCCACGCTTGCCCTCAAGGGCGCGTTGGACTGCATCATCGTCTGCACCATGACGGCTTCGCTCGGCCGCGGCTGCATCTTCTCCGCCCTGCCCGTTGCCGTATTCCAGGGAACGATTACGCTGTTTGCCGGCGCGCTCTCCCCCATCATGACCGCCGCCGCCCTCGACAGTCTATCGCTCGTGGGCTCTATGCTCATCTTCTGCGTCGGCGTCAACCTCATCCGTCCTCAGACCTTCCGCACGGCCAATATGCTCCCCTCCGTTGTCATAGCCGTCATCTACGCCCTCCTGTTCTAAATCTATCTACGTAGCGGTATCTCGAACACCTGTTTGATGCTGTGCTATGATATGAGGTCACCGAAGCTGCGTTAGGAGAGGAGAGACGGTGGCCGACCAGGACATCAAGATGCTCATCGAGCGCATTATGGCCGAGGCCCGGACCCATCAGTCTGCTCGCTTCTCAAACGAAGTCTATGCTGACGAGCCGATTCTCAAAACCGGTCGTCAGATGCAGAATTTCCTTCCCGACCAGTACCGCAAGATGCGCGAGATATCGCGCTGGCAGGATGACCCCAAAGGCGGCGCGGGTCGCTGGCTTTCGGAAGCCGAGCTTTTCTACCGCCAAGGCCTGCTGATGGCCGATTTTGAGGACGATTGCCCCTATAACGGCACCTTTAAGTCGTACTTCCCAACCTACAACGCTATGAGCGATCGCCAGCTGCGCGGGTACTTTACCTGGCGCGCCCAAGTGCGCCGCGGAACCGTCGAGGAAACGTCTACGTCCTTTGCCTTCCTGTACCTCTATGAGCTGATCTGCGGCATTGGCGTAGATGACCCACTTGATGGTTTTAAAAAGATCAAGGCTTTTTGGGATGCCTATCGTGCCTTCGAGCCCGGCATCGACCGGTTTGCACGCGTGTGGTTGCAAGATTACGCCGTGTTCCACGGGCTCGACCCCGAGCTGCTTCGCGACTCTAAAACCGTCGCATTCGACAACGCCCTCATCGAACTGCGGCGTGCGGCGCGAGGTATTTCGACCCCGCCCGCCCCCGCGCACCAGCCGGCACCGACGCCCCAGAACACCCCGCCC
>CAMQJB010000017.1 GCA_947002045.1 uncultured Collinsella sp. | reverse complement strand
GGAGGGCCCCCGGGGGCGGGAATCTGGCACTCCATATTTTGTTCACAAATGAATCGATCCTTCAGTTGTTCCACTGAAGTCATGGCTGAAGCATCGGCTTCTGGTATTGGCGATGACCAGCTGGTTTATAGGTGTTGAGGCGTCGGCCATCTCTGCTGGGCTACTTTACTCTAAAGACATTAGGTTTTGGTTTCCTGTCGGTAAAAGGCTGGTTTTGGCCGCCAGGCGTCCTTATATATAGAGAAGATCTGGTTCGAACCCGCGTCGCGACAACAAAAAAGCGACCGGCATCCGCCAGTCGCTTTTCTATTCTATGGTGGGCCGTCAGGGGTTCGGGCCCGCTGCGCGGGCGACCGCTGCGGCGCTTTCGCGCCTTGCGCGCTGCGCTGGCAAACGCTCGCGCGTTTCCTCAGCTCCGCGCCCTTTCGGGTTCGAACCCATGAAGGGGCGACAAAAAAGACGGCCAACCGAAGTTGACCGCCTCAACAATCTTTGGGTGGGCCGTCAGGGGTTCAGCCTGCTCCGCAGGCGGCCGCTGCGGCGCTTTCGCGCCTCGCGCGCTGCGCTGGCAAACGCTCGCGCGTTTCCTCAGCTCCGCGCCCTTTCGGGTTCGAACCCATGAAGGGGCGACAAAAAAGACGGCCAACCGAAGTTGACCGCCTCAACAATCTTTGGGTGGGCCGTCAGGGGTTCGAACCCTGGACCTTGGGATTAAAAGTCCCCTGCTCTGCCAGCTGAGCTAACGGCCCGCGGGTGGCATTGTACCACGGTCTGGGACTATTCCCAACTCCATTGGCCGTTCTGGAAAATCACAACTTCGCGTCCATCGGGCGTAATGCCCACAATATCGATGTCGTCCGTACCGATCATAAAGTCGACGTGCGTGCTCGAAACGTTGACGCCATGCTCAATGAGCTCCTCTTTGGACATATCATATCCACCCTCAATGCACTCGGGGAAGCCGACTCCCAGTGCAAGATGGCAGCTGGCATTCTCGTCATAGAGCGTGTCATAGAACAGGATGCCGCTTTCGCGAATCGGCGTGTTCTTGGAAATGAGCGCAACCTCTCCCAGATGAGCAGCGCCCTCGTCAGTATCGATGATACTTGCGAGTGTCGCCTTTCCCACACGGGCGTCGTAATCCACCACACGACCGTTCTCGAACTTGATCCAAAAATCGTCGACCTTGTTACCGTGATGGATAAGCGGCATTGCGGAATAGACGATTCCGTCAGCACGCATACGATCGGGCGAGGTGAAGACCTCCTCGGTGGGGATGTTGGGGAAGAAGGGGTGACCGTCGGGGGTCTCGCCCTTACCGCCGGCCCACTCATGCCCCTTCGTCATACCAATTACCAGGTCGGTTCCATTCGAAGCGGTATAGCGCAGGCAGTCGAAACGATTTTCGTTCAGAAAGCGCAGGTTCTTTTCAAACGCCGCATCGTGAAGCTCCCAGTCACTCTCCGGATCTTGGCCGTCAGCACGGGCGGTATGCAGAATCGCAATCCATAGTTTATAGATTGCAACCTCATCGGCGTCTCCCGGGAACACCTCGCGCGCCCAAGCCACGACCGGCGCTCCGGCAATGCACCACGGGTTGATGTTGTAATCCAGTCCGCGGCGGAAAATCTTGCACTGCGTGTTCCTCGCCTTGGAAGCGGCAGCGGGCTTGGCAGGATCGATGCCCTTGAGAGCGGCGGGGTCAGCACCCTCGATAAAGATAAAGCAGGCACCGTCCTGGGCCAGAGAATCCAGCTGTATGCGCTTCCACTCGGGCGTCTGCCCAAAATAGCTTTTCTCGACATGCTCGTACGCAAGCCTCGTCACGGCGTCGTCGGCCCAGATGACCGTCACGTGACCGGCACCGGCGTCATAAGACTCCGCAACCACCACGCGCGCAAATGATGCGCACTCGACGGGAGACTGAACGACGACCTCCTGGCCGGGCTTAACGTTTACACCCTTGCGGACAACGAGACGCGCATAATTTTTAATCTTGGGCTCAAGGGTCTTCATGCCCTCAAGAGCTTCCTCGACCGTTAGGGCAGCTCGAATCATGTGCCACTCCATCTATCTATAGAACAGTAAAAAGGCGCGCCGCAAAAACGACGCGCCTTATATCTTAGCGATATGTATGGATACAAACGCTACTTCTTCTTGGAGTCCTTCTTGTCCTCCTCGGCAGCCGAGCGCTCGATAAGAGCGTTGAGCTTGTTCTCGGACATGCCCTCGGCCTGCGCGCGGTACATGTTGCGCAAGGGACGAATACGAACGAAGTCGTAGATAAAGTCACCCAGGATGATGACATAGGACAAAACGATGCCGACCATCTGAACAGGACTGGACACCGTGCCGCCGGGAGCGAAGTAGAGCGAAGCCCAAATTGCCACGACGAGTACCATGCCGATGGCGAGCACGGCCCACCAGATACGACGGCGCTTGGTGTAGTCCTCATCCTGCTTGAGAAGAATATTCGACACCGTATAGATACGATCCTCGCGAGCACGCTGCTTGGCCTTGCGGGCGCGCTTCTCCTCCTTGGAAAGACCTTCCAGGTTTTCACCCTTCTCGAGCTCTTTGCGGCGAGCTTTAGACGAAGCCGGCACGACGCGAACGGAGCTCGCTGCTTGGCGGGCGGGTTTAGCAGATGCGGCGGACTTGCGCGCAACCCCGGTAACTTCGTGGGATTGCGTGCGCTTGTTCGTGGCGCTACGGGTACTCACTTATGCGTTCTCCTTCATGCTTGTGAACTGGGAGCCCGTGATGATCTGGAAGGCCTCGCGATAGCGCTCGGACGTGCCATCGATGACCTCGGCGGGCAGGTGCGGGGTCTCCCCCGTCATATCCCAGTTGGCCTTGAGCCAATTGCGGACGAATTGCTTGTCGTAGCTAGGCTGGATCTTGCCCTCCTCGTAGCTGGCGGCGGGCCAGAAACGGCTGGAGTCGGGCGTGAGGCACTCGTCGATCAGCGTGACCTTGCCATCGATAACACCAAACTCAAACTTGGTGTCGGCAATGATGATGCCACGGGTCGCTGCATACTCGGCAGCAGCCTTGTAGATCTTGAGAGACAGATCGCGAATCTGCGTGGCGATGTCCTCGCCAACGATCTCGCAGCAACGCTCAAACGAGATATTCTCGTCGTGATCACCGATCTCGGCCTTCGTGGACGGCGTGAACAGCGGCTCGGGAAGCTTGGAGGCCTCGGTCAGACCCTCGGGCAGCTGGATGCCGCAGACGGTGCCGTTCTCGTCATAGGTCTTCTTGCCCGAACCGGTCAGATAACCGCGGACGATGCACTCGATAGGAATCGTCTGGGCCTTCTTGACCAGCATGGCGCGGCCTGCGAGGTAGTCACGATACTCGGCAAACTCCTCGGGGAAATCCGCCGGATCGATGGAGACGAGATGGTTGGGAACGATGTCGGCAAACTTATCGAACCAGAATGCCGAGATGCGGTTGAGCACCTCTCCCTTAAACGGAATCTCGTCGGGAAGAATGAAGTCGAACGCAGAAATGCGATCGGTGGCGACCATCAGCAGGTTTTCGCCGGCATCGTAGATATCACGAACCTTGCCACGGGAATCCGGACGACGCTCCATCGTTGTCACGTGAGTCACTCCTTACCTAAATACGACAGAAATGCGGGTTCTTTCCCGCATGTTTTCGCAAACTCGGAGCGGCAGGAACGCGGCCCCTCCTTCACCGAATAGCGAAAAGCTAGTGCTCCATTGTAGTAGATGCCGCGTCCGCCGTGTGCTCGCGAGGCAGATGAATCGTAAAAGTCGTACCCTTTCCAAGCTCCGACTCCACGGATATGTAGCCATGGTGACGCTCGACGATTTGCTTGGTCACGGCGAGGCCAACGCCCAGGCCGCCGGCTTCGCGGGCGCGGCTGGCATCTGCGCGCCAAAATCGCCCGAAGATGCGCGACAGGTCGTCCTTGGCAATACCGATACCGGTATCCGAAACGGCAATACTGACATGCTTGCGGTCACTGAGCACCGACACCACGACCCAACCGCCCTCGGGGGTGTAGCGCATGGCGTTGCTCATGAGGTTGATGACGCACTGCGTGATCATGTCGGGATCGGCCTCGACGACATCGTCGTGACCTTGGGTCTCGTCAGCAAAGCGCAAGCGCAGATCGCGGTCAACAAATAGGCGCTCCTGAGCGTTGACGATAGACCGCACAAAGGGAACCATGTCCACCGGTTCGAGATTGAGCGGCGCCGTGCTGTTTTCCATACGCGATAGGTCGAGCATCTGCTGCACCAAACGAGCCAGGCGGCGCGTCTCGGAAGCGACCGTCTCCAGATGCTCATCGTCGGTGGGATACACGCCGTCCTGCATGGCCTCGACCGTTGCAAGCATGGCCATGAGCGGCGTGCGAAGCTCGTGTGCGACATCCGAGGTCAGGCGCTTTTCGTGCTTCATATCTTTCTCGAGCGAGGTGGCCATCTCGTCAAAGGTCTCACCCAACTGATCGATTTCATCGTCGCCGCGCAAACCGGTACGAGCGGACAAATCGCCGTCGCGAATTTGCTTGGCTGTGCTGGTTATACGATGAATCGGTCTGGTAAGCATGCGCGACACGAACGATCCGATAACAACTGAGATGCAGACCGCAACAACCGCGGCAAGGGCCATGGCGTTAAAAGTCTTTTCCCTAAACGCAGAATCCGCCTTGGTGAGCAGGGCATCGGAGCCGATAGCCCATAGCTTCACCTGTCCGACATGCTCGCCAGAAGACGTTATGATTTCGACGTTGGCAACGCTATCGGAGTCGGTGGGCGCCGACGAGACCGGGCTATGCGAGGCCTTTTTACCGCTCGAGCTGCTCGACGCCGATTCGCTCTCGCGCACATCGGCGGTCGCACTTGCCGAAGGCCATGAGTCGTCATAGACGACAACGCCCTTTTTGTTGACAACCTGCATACTCAGGTCGTCGGACACCAAGCTCGATGTCGCGACCGTGCGTAGCTCGCCCGCAGTCCAGTTGCCGTTTTCCTCGTACGACGTCGCAAGCTTTTCGGCGGCAGAATTGGCAATCTCGACGATATTGGAGCGCGTGTAATCCGAAAAGACGGTACCCCACACAACGGAGACAACGCCCACCAGCACCAATACCGTCATGAGCGACGTCAGGGCAAAAGCCAAGGCCATGCGCGAGGGATAGCTCATCGCTGGCCGTGAATCGGAACGAGGCGTGTTCCAACTTGCCTTGGAACCCGCCTCGTTCTCCTGCTTATGCTTTTGCCCAATTTCAAAGCGCGCAGGTGTCATATGTGATTTCCCTATTTCTCGTCCGACTTATCGGTCTTGGCCGGAGCCTCGAAGCGATAACCGACGCCGTGAACGGTGTAGAGCCACTTAGGCTTCTTGGGGTCGTCGCCCAGCTTGGCGCGAAGGTTCTTGACGTGACTGTCGATGGTGCGCTCGTAGCCCTCAAAGTCATAGCCGAGCACCTTCTCGACCAGCTCCATACGGTTATAGACGCGACCGGGATGGCGAGCAAGCGTGGTGAGCAGCTTAAACTCGGAAGCAGTCAGGTCTACTTCCTTGTCCTCGACCAAGATCTTGTGGCCCGAGATATCGATGACCAGATCGCCAAAGTCGAGCACCTCAACGGCGGGCTCGTCTGCCTGGTGAGCACGACGGAACAGGGCGCGGACGCGGGCGACGAGCTCACGCGGCGAGAACGGCTTAATCAGGTAGTCGTCGGCACCAAGCTCAAGGCCGATGATGCGATCCTCGATCTCGCCCTTGGCCGTCAGCATAATGATGGGGACATCCGAGGTGTCGCGAATGGTGCGGCAAACGCGCTCGCCGGGAATCTTGGGGAGCATAAGGTCGAGCACAACCAGGTCGAACTGGTGCTTCTCGAACTCCTCGATCGCAGACTGGCCGTCCCCGACGCCAACAACCCAGTAGCCCTCGCGCTCGAGATAGGCAGCGACAGCGTCACGGATTGCCTTCTCGTCCTCGACCAGCAGAATCTTTTTTGCATCTGAAGCCATAACACGGCCCCCCTGTCTCAATTAGCTAAGAACAAGCCCATTTTAACGCACCTATGCCCGCCGAGCACCGCTACAGTGCGGCGGCTCGGCGGGCGGCACTCACAATTACAACGCGTTTATTCCCCCGTTGGCGCCCTTTTAACCCCTCGGCGCTAAAGAGAGAACAGGCGGGCGGTAACCGTCTCGGGAATTCCTTGGCTATTACGCACCGTGGCATAGGTTAAAAACGTATTCGATTTACCCGCCGTAGCTGGATAATCGCCATATTCGAGAGCGCGGTCGGGCGACAGCAGCGAACCATAGGTTTTGGCGGAGGTATCGATCAGAAAATGCGATGCCTGAACCTTAACCAGATATTTGCCTTTTCTGCCGGCAGCACACGCAAGCGGCTCGCGCGACAGGAATAGGAACGTCCCATTCTCGTTACCGATATAGGTGCCCATGTTGCCTAGGCTCCCCACGCCGCTATAGGTGGCCTCGATGGAGAACACAAACGTGTCGCCCATATATACGGCCTCGAAGGGAGACACCGATGAGGGAAGGACCAGCTGAGCCCTCTTGGTATTATTGCCGTCCGTCAGGTCGATCGCCGTCATGCCGTAGTAGACGCCCTCGTCGTTGCGCACACGCGGGGAAATGGTCAAGATGCCGTCACTCACACGCGGGGCGGATGCAAAGCGGCCCGTTGACTTCCAAATGGCCTCGGCCTTTGCCTCGTCGAGCGAGCGGCGGTAGCAATACGAGTCGTGACTCGTCTTATTGCCGCCTGCAGCAGGCATCTTGTACCAAATGACGGACGATTCGAACGCCGTAAACAGCGGCGGGTCGTAGTCCTTGCCGCCTCGGTCGAGCTCGACCACATCGCCGACAAGCGACGCACCTGCCGTATTTTGCGCATAGAGCTTCCACGATGCGTTCGCAAAGTTCATCTCGATCCAAGCAAATACGCCATCGCCGGCGCGGACATCGTAAAACGAATACCCCGCACCTTCGACGGGGTCCTCGATGAGTGTCGTGAGCGAACCGTCGCCCAGGTTGAGCACACCGAGCGTGTTGGCATGCCGCGCCGATGCGGGTGCCATCATCGCCGCGGCGTAATCGCCGTCGCAGTAGTACAGCAGCGTACCCAGAGGCAATGTCCATGAAGCTGCAGGCTCGAGGTCGATTTCGACAGCCTCGTACTCATCCGTAATCGAGACAATCTTTGAATCGTCCTTGATAACCTGCGGCTCGGATGCGGCATCATCACTCGTGCCCGTTTTTTTCGAGCAACCGGCCAGTACGGCAGCAGTACCGGTAGCGGCGCCACCCAGCACAAAACCTCGACGCGTTATTCCATTCTTAAAGCGGTCGGCGATACCCATTAGGCGATCTCGGCGCGAGCGGCCTCGATAGCGCGCGTAAGCTGATCGGCGCAGGAGGTCTTTTTCATACCGCAGGTATTACCAGCGAGAACCTCGATTACGCGATCGGCAGGAGCACCCTCGACCAGCTTGGAGATAGCCTTGAGATTGCCGTCGCAGCCGCCGGTAAACTCGACGCCCAGCACTTTGCTGCCGTCATCGGAAAGATTGAGGTGGATATTGCGAGAGCATACACCCTGAGGCTTGTAGTCAAAACTAATCATTGAGATCCCCTCTCAGAAAGAAATTTCAGACGTCTATTATCCCCGCCTGGCCCGACTTATTATCGTAAGCACCGATTCAACATCCTACGATGCATAGATTAGTGGGGGCAAGATTAGCAGCCCGTACCCCGTGCGTGGACCATGCGCTTCTCCCGATACATATTGTGGTCGGCGACACGATATACATCGGCCAGCGTATTTCCAGCCGTCTCGACGGTCGCCACGCCAATCGATGCGCTGACCGTCAGTGCCTCATCGCTTACCGCGGCAAGACCGAGACGAAGATCCTGTTCCAGCCCGAGCGCAGACTCGTTGTCAGTATGGGGGCAAACCAGCAAAAACTCGTCGCCGCCAACGCGCATCGGCAGGTAATCCGCACCAGCCACCCGCCGCAGCACGGACGCCGTCCGTCGCAGCAGTTCATCCCCCATCTCGTGACCGTAGATATCGTTGGTCCGCTTGAGATAATTGCAGTCCAACATAATCACGCTCACGGGCAAGCCCTCGTTTACCAGGCTATCTCCGCGCGATTCAAGGTAGTTGCGGTTGCGAAGCCCCGTCAGTTTGTCTTGGTATGTCAGCTCCTCGGCATGTTTGACCATCGATATGTTGTGCGTCGCCACGACGACCGACTCCAGCCGGCCTTGCTCATCGCGATGCTGGGGGACAACCTGTAGCGAGTACCAAGCGCCTCGACAATCTCGCACCTCGGCAGCCAAGTACGGTACGCCCTCCATACGTTCGCGAAGCGTACTTATATCTACGAGTCCCACAACCGCTTCGCGGCTTTCGGGGCTCACGATATCCCGGCAGACCGTGTCCATAAAGTCATATGCCTCGCTGTGCTCGGCAAATATCTTCGCTATCGTCGGCGACATATTGATTCCCTCGATCTCGAGGGTGTCGAGATGCAAAAGGAAAGTCGAATCGTAGATGGCGCTTATGGCATTGATAATGCCGAGCTGTTTATCCTTTTCGACCAAATTGCGGCGATCAACGATATTTCGAGCCAACAGTACCACGACCCAAAACGCAAGGCACACCAAGACGCCAGCGGCGACAAATGTGATCCTGCCAGACATGACCTCAGATTTGGGATACAGCGCAAACAGGCGGTAGTCCTTGTATGCCGCACGCACCGCGTACCATTTGTCTCCTCGATAATCGATGCGCGTTAGGCCATCGTCTTTCCACTCAACCCCTGCGCTGGTGAGGAATCGGGCGAGCGACACGTCAGCATCGGCGCTGTTGGATGAGACAATCTCCGCATCCTCCATAACAAGCACCGTGGGGCCCTGGTGGAAGGTGCTGTTCGAAAGCACGTCGGCTATGGCATATGAATAGTCGTCCGCTGGATCGGAAACAAATGAGCGGTATGCCAAGGCAACGCCGTCGCCATACGGGATAGCACAGACGGCAAAAACGACACCACGGCGCTCGACGACAGTTGAGTAGGTCACTTTGGAACCTTGATACATCGATGCGACCGGCGCACAGGCCAGCTCCTCTCGCCACAACATGAGCGGATCGCGACCATCGATGTCGTAGTGGGCAGCCATATGGCCATCGGAGTCCATGACCATCAGCCCCGAAAGGTTCTCGGCATGGACAAATTGCTCGATAAGATCGTCGTTAACCTCAACGCGATCAGAGGACAGGAACGTCGCAAACGATTCGACCGCGGCGAGCAAATCGTGCGTCTCTTCGGTTTTTCTCCCCTGTTCGTAGCGGTCATATTTTTCGCAAGCGTTTTCCAAAAACGCCATGGTTTCTTGGCCAAACCCAAGCGTTTTTTCGAGGCAGCGATGGGTTCCAACCGTATACAACAGGCCTAACAAGACAGCGCTGACAATAACGCCGACAGCTATGACGGTCAGAGTCTTTCGACGCAAGCGGTGCTCATCATTTGTCATGGATTTGCTCCTTGCCCGCCCGTCGTCGCTCCTGTCTTGTAATTGCCCACAATACGGTCAATCGTGCCATCTCGGTCCATGGCAAACAATGCGGTATTGAGATCCTTTACGATCGGTCCTTCATAGCTGTCATCAAACGCGACGCCCAGATCAACCGTCATAACGTTGTCAGCGAACACGCGGTAAAGGCCGGGATACCGGGCGACAAGTCGGTCAAGCGGCTGAACGTCCGCCATCCAACAGTCGACATACCCTTTGGCGAGGGCGGCTTTGCAGAGTTCGGCAGAACCATACGATTTGATTTGCACGTTCGGCGAGATTTCCAGATCCCCTACGAGCAATCGGCGTTCACTCACCGAGCCCGCAATTACCGCGATGGTCTTGCTTCCATCGAGATGCGCCAAGGACTTGATGCCACTCGTTTTCTTGGCGGCAACCGAGACCGTCACGGTTAGATACGGCTCGGTCCAGTAATACTTATCCTCGCGATAACAGGGAGAATAATCACACCACAGGCAATCGATATCGCCGTTTTCGAGCAGCCGGTCGCGATCGTTCCAGTCAATATCGACAAACTGTGGCTTGAGCCCCGCACGCTCACACGCCTCGCGGGCGATGTCGATATCGATACCGGCGTAATCGCCCGTGGTATCGACATACACATAGGGGTCGTTATCCGTAACGCCGATTTTGAGTACCGGGAGATCTTTGTCGGCTTCATTCGAGGAGAAAGAGCTGCTTCGAACGGTATACGTCAAGGCGGCCACACAGGCGGCAACAAGGAGCATGAGCGCAAACGAGACGATGGCGGCTCGCTTGATACGTCCGGGCACAAGCCTCCCTTCATCGAAACAGCAGTCGGATTTCATTGTATACCCGGGGCTGATGCGGCGATAAAAAAGCGCCTCACCCAAGATGGGCAAGGCGCCAAAGGTTGAAATGCATCCGCAAACGGTCGAATTAGGTTAACCCTACTCGAAGTTCAGCTGCTCCAGGCGGTCGAAGACCGTATCGATGCGGGTGAGGAAGTCCCACGGGTCAAAGATCTCGTCGAGCTTCTCCTGGCTGACGGTGCAGCGCGGATCGGCCTCGAGACGCTCCTTAAAGGTGGGGCCAGAGACACAATCCTGCACCTCGTGCCAGGTGGCCATGGCGTTTTCCTGCACGATAGCGTAGGCGTCCTCGCGGGTGATGCCAGTGTCGACGAGGGCCAACAGCACCTTGGAGGAGAAGATAAGGCCGCGGGTCTTGTTGAGGTTGGCCATCATGCGAGCCGGATACAGCTGCAAGCCGTCGATAACGCGGATGAGGCACTGGAACATGTGGTCAAGCGCGATGAAACTATCGGCCTGGGCGACACGCTCGGCAGAGGAGTGCGAAATATCGCGCTCGTGCCACAGGGCGACGTTGTCGAAGGCGACCTGGGCGTTGGACTTCACGATGCGCGACAGGCCACAGACCTTCTCCATGGTGATCGGGTTGCGCTTGTGCGGCATGGCGGAGCTGCCCTTTTGACCCTTGCGGAACGGCTCCTCGGCCTCGAGTGTATCGGTCTTCTGCAGATTGCGAACCTCGGTAGCGATGCGCTCGCAGGTGGCTGCCGTGGTGGCAAGGACGCCGGCGAGGTAGGCGTGATGGTCGCGGCTGATGACCTGCGTGGACAGCGGGTCGTGAACCAGACCCAGGTGCTCACAGACATACTCCTCGACAAACGGCTCGATGGAGCTGTACGTGCCGACAGCGCCCGAGATGGCACCGAAGGCAACGTTCTTGCGGGCATCCTCAAGACGGTCCAGATCGCGCTTGAGCTCCCAAGCCCAAGAGCCAAACTTCATGCCGAAGGTCATCGGCTCGGCGTGAATGCCATGAGTACGGCCGGCGCAGAGCGTGTTGCGCTCCTCGAAGGCGCGGCGCTTGCAGATCTCGCCGAGCCTCTTGACGTCCTCGATAATCAGGTCACATGCCTGGGTGAGCTGGTAGCACAGAGCCGTATCGCCCAGATCGGAGCTGGTCATGCCGTAGTGAACCCAGCGGCTGGGCTTGGGGTCGCCCTCCGGAACATCGGCGTCGATGTACTCCTTCATGTTGGTCAGGAAGGCGATGACGTCGTGGCGCGTGACTTCCTCGATCTCATCGACCTTTGCCTTCTCAAAGTTGGCATGGTCGCGGATCCACTGGGCTTCGTCTTTAGAAATGCCGATCTTGCCGAGCTCCGCCTGGGCCTCACAGGCCAAGACCTCGATCTCCTGCCAAATGGCGTACTTGTTCTCGAGGGAGAAGATATGTCCCATCTCCGGGCGGGTATAGCGATCGATCATAGCGGCTCCTTTTTGGTTATTGGCACGTTGGTCGTAACTCAACCATTGTACCGTGCGCAGGTGCAAGTATGGGCAGCAGGCATTAACCTAACATTTTGCCGCAAGAGCGGCCATGGGGACGTCCGCGTATTTGCTTCGCAAATCCGCACCGGCTGCGGGCGCCTGCCGGATTCGCGGAGACGGTGGGGAAAACTTTGTTGAATTGGCCGTCCCCACGTCTCCCGTGCCCGGTGGAGCGGGCAACGGGACGTCTGCGTATTTGCTTCGCAAATCCGCACCGGCTTCAGGCGCCTGCCGGCGCCTTCGCCTGCTCGCTACAAACGCTTCGCGTTTGCTTTACGCTCGCACCCTGGCGGGTTCGAGTCCCGGCACTATATTGAAAAAAGCACGGCACCGTGATGGTGCCGTGCTTGTGCTTTTCACTGGAGCGGGCAACGGGACTCGAACCCGCGAGTGTCAGCTTGGGAAGCTGATGCCTTACCACTTGGCGATGCCCGCATATGTGGGGGATAGTATAACGCGGTTGTCTTGTTCGATACAAGGGTGACGATACTTGTTTTAGCTATGGAGAATCCTCCTAAAAATAGGCCAATTGTGTAGATGAGGACCTGTAGGCTCTTTTATTTACCATTGTCTACCTGCAGATTTATTCCATTGTCTTTCGTAGGCGCCATTTGTCAGATATCGGGCAAGCTTTTGGTCAGGCTCCGGTACTTACCCGCATGAACCTCGGGGGTAGCCTCATCCCAAGCGCCGCGGCCTCCCCGTGCGGCGCACGAGGGATAAGGAGCAGCCATGTCCAACGCACCCACGCACTCTGTCCACAGCGCAATCACAGCAGGATCGCTGCTCCTAGTCCTCTTTTTACTTTTAGGCTGCATGACACCGGATGCCGCGCTCGCCGTCGACGGTTATGAATCGCTCGGATTCCGCACTATCAGCAATGAATGCGGTCCTTTTGAAGTTGGCAAATACGAGGCACAGGATTCTTCGATTGCCTACTGCATGAACCAGGAGCGCTTTGGCCCTAGCACACCGGGCGGACCCTGGCTCACCTACAATCAGGGCTGGGTATGGCTCGAAGACGAATTCGCGGCCATCATCTGTCATGGCTACCCCACCGCCACATCCTTTGGTGGGCATAACCTATCCCCCGATCGAGCACGTGCCGCAACCCAACTTGCCGTCTGGATGCTCAACGGCACCACCCATACCGACGGATCATTCTCATATACAACCGCCCGGGGCGTCACAGAGAGGGGAAATTTTTCCGGCGACAATGAGGTCGTTGCCGCAGCGCGCTGGCTCCACGACGGCGCCAAGTCGGGAAGCATTAAAGCCGCACCGCATCGCGCGCGGCGCTATTTGGGAGCTGTGTCGGGCGGCAGTAAACGTCAAGACATGCTCTACGTGCTCCCGGCCGTCTCCGCATCCTTCCAAAAACAGTCAGCCAACGCCGCCATCACGAGCGAAAACGATACCTACAGGCTCGACGGAGCGAGGTTCGACATCTATGAGAGCGTCGGCGACAAGCGTGTCGGCAGCATCCAGATGGACAGCAGTGGTCGCGCGCAGGCGACACTTTTGCCCAACGCGGCATATTACCTGGTCGAAACCAAAGCTCCGGCGGGTTATATCCCCAGGAGTGACCACATCGCCTTTTCCACCGGCAATGACGGCGGGAATGTCGTCATCGATGAGCAGCCCGGTACCATTACCCTGCGCATCGCAAAGGTCGATGCCGCGACAGGGGCAGGCCCTCAAGTCAGCGCGTCACTTGCCGGCGCTGAGTTCACCTGCGTCTCACAGTCTACCCCGGGCTGGACGCACACCCTCACGACGGATGAGGACGGCCGGGCAACACTTACCGACATCCCCCTGGGCACCTTTAGCATCTATGAGTCGAGAGCTCCCGAGGGTTATCTGCCCTCCAATGAAACCTGGAGCTATACCATCGGTGCCGACCAGCTCGGAGACGCGGGCGTCGTTGAACTCGAGCGTCGCATCCCCAACATCCCCATCGCTTTTGACCTCGAGATTTCAAAGTTCAAGGACTGCGGTAATAGTGACGAATCTGGTGTAGAGCAGCCGGCGGAAGGCGTGGTCTTTGAAGTGGCAAGCAACACTTCGCAGCAGGTTGTTGGAACGCTGACCACCAATATCTACGGCTTCGCATCGACCAAAGACCAGGCCGGAGCATGGTTTGGCGCAGGAGAGCGCCCCGATGGCGTCAGCGGAACCATACCGTATGACCGTGCCGGCTACACCATTCGTGAGGTTGTCGACACTGTGCCCGACGGCTTTAAGCAGGCAGGGGAATGGACTATCACAGCAGAGCAGATCACGGACGGCGCAGAGCTTCAGTACATCGTAGACAACCACGCCCTGTCGACACATCTTCAAATCGTGAAGCGCGATGCTCAGACCGGCAACGCCGTACCACGCGCTGGGTTCACCTTTCAGCTGCTCAACGGCGACCGTGAGCCCATCTCGCAAACATCCTGGCATCCCGCCCATACCGTTATGAATACCTTTACGACCGATGAAACCGGCACCGTCACCCTACCCGAATCGCTTAACCCGGGCACGTATTACATACGAGAGACTTCCGCCAAGGAACCGTATCTTGTTGGTGAAGATCTGGAGATAACGATTCCCGCCGACATGAACTTAACGCCCGTCGCGGTCGCCTCGTTTTACGACGACGCGGCAACAGGAAGCATCGAGATCGTCAAGAACGATGCCGTAGGTGGGCGCGCCCTTGCCGGTGCTGTTTTTGATATCCGTGCCGCGGGCGATATCGTGCGCCCCGACGGCAGCATTGCTGCCCTGGACGGCGAAACCGTCACATCCATCACGACCGACGAGCGGGGATTTGCGTGCGCGACTCATCTTTCACTGGGGTGCGGAACCGCCACCTATGAGGTAATCGAGGTGCAGGCACCCGAAGGTTACCTGCTCGACCAAAGCGTCCACACCGTCGAGCTGTCGTATGCCGGTCAGGAAACACCCGTGATCAATGCGCACCTCGATGTTTCTAACGACTACACCAAAATCGACATCTCCAAAGTAGATTTGACCGGCAAACAAGAAGTGGAAGGCGCCCGGCTCTCCCTCCACGGTGCCGACGGAACCGAAATTGACGCTTGGACCTCCTCTGACAAACCGCATCGCATCGAGCATCTTTTGCCCGGCACCTACACCCTGTGCGAAGTGATGCCCCCGCGCACTTACGACCTTGCCGAAGACATGACGTTTGAAATTAAGGCCACAGGAGAAGTGCAGACGGTAACCATGAAGGACGCACCCATCGAGATCGAGGGCAGAGTCGACAAGCGGCAAGAGATCGCCCGCCCTATCGGTAAGGGTCTCGTCGCCAACGGCGATGGCAAAAACCGAGCCGTGGCACAATCCGATGCGGACGGCTCCTTCTCTTATACGCTCGATGCTAAAAATGAGTCGAATACCTGGGTTGATGAATTCACCATCACTGACGATCTCGAATGCGCCAAGGAAGGCACTGCCAAACTCATCGCCATCGAAACCCCTGTCGCGACCGGGGACATCGACGGTCTTTGCAACGTGTGGTATCGAACGTCTCCAGTGGGAAGTATCGATACGGGCGAACAGACCAATGCAACGCTCAGCGACGGGCATGACAACCCCTGGCTCGAAACGGACGAGGTCAAAAAGCTCCTAGGTGACGATTTGCGCATGGTCGATTACGGCGATTGGCATCTTTGGAAAGCCGATATCCCAACAACGGAGTCGGTCACCCTCGAGGCAAAAGAGCTCGCTCTTTTGGACGATACCGCCGTCACGGGCATTCGTCTTGAGTACGGGGCCGTATCGGCCGACTTCACGACAAGAGGCGCTGCAGAATCTTGGACCCGCGAGGACCTCAAAGACGAGCATGACGACCTTGATGATGTGAGCGCCGTCCTTGACTCGGATATTCACGGTGCCGTCATCCATATGCAGGCCGCGTCGTCTTACACGCCTCAGACCGCACTCGCCAACAGCGCTCGCGTTGACCTCTGTCGCAATGGCGGCGGTAGCAACCTTGAATCACATGACGAGGATCGCGTCATCCAGCGATGCGCCATGCCGCAAGATTTACCGGCAACGGGCTCCCTTCCCATTGCCGCCTGCCTCGCCGCCTTCGTGACCTCCGGCGCCGCGGCAATCTGGTTTGCCCATCTAAAGCTGGCGTCAAAACGTCGCTGACGCAATAAAAAAGAGGCGAGCCCGTCTCCCGGCTCGCCTCTTATTCGTTCGTGGCGAAATGGCTATTCCCCAGATGCAGACCCACCGTCGATGAGCGCTTGATCGGACTCGGAGATGCCATCGGCTCCCAAACTCTGCTCGTGCTCCACTTCTTCGCTAATCGTGGACTCAGGCGTTGAGCCTTTAACGCCCACGATATACGCGGCCCCGAAACCAAGGACAATGGCGATCAGGGCCAAGATGAGATAGACGGGCCAGTGGCGCTTGATGTACGAAAACACGCAGACTCCTTATAGGTCAACCTACGAACGACGAATGACCTCGGTCACGACCTCGGACACCGTAGCGATATTTGTCGGATTGACGTTGTACGGCAGATCGTCCTCAGTGTGAGTGCATGCCAAACGTGGGCCGTCGACGCCGGCAATGGTAAGGGCGCGTCGGCTTGCCTCGAGAGCAGCATAGGCATCGGTCTTGGCATAGGGCATCTCAAATGCACCGCAATCGACATGGAACGACTTGCACACCTTGTTGACCAAGTTCATGATGCGTCGGTCACCCTTGAGCAGCTGCTGCTCGCCCTCGACCGTCACGACCGAAAGCCTACCGGCACCAATGGACTCAAGGTTGATAAAGAACACGCCGCGGAGCTTGTCGCGATGCGCGGCCAGGAACGCCTTCATGCCGGCGCCGTCGCAATCGGAAGCGCCTGTAGCCACAAACCAGATGTCGTGGCCAAGCAGCTCGTCATCGCCCATGGAGGCAACGGCAGCGAGCATATCCTCGGCGGAAGCTCCATCGGAAGACGTGGCACCGCCCTTCCAGCCGTCGTCGTCATCCTCGAAGTTATCCCACGAGCCGATACCGCGACCAGACTTCTTGGCGTCGTAATCATCCTCGACACCAAGCCAATCGCTCATGCTGTCCTGCTCGTTTTTCTTTTTGCGACCGAACAGACCGCCCAAGCCGCGCTTTTGCGGCTTGGCGGCCGGAGCGGCAGGAGCCGAGATAGTCTCAAGCGGCTGAACATCCGAGCTGACCGGCATGGGGGGAACAACCGGAGCCGATGTGGGCTCGGGCCCCTGTGCCGTCGCGAAGGGATCGTTAACCTGAGCCGAAGGGTCGGGAAGGTCGAACAGCGAGGTGCGCGAGGCGACATTGGCCTGCTGCATCGAAGGCATCGAGAGATCGGGGACCGAGGCCAGCGGAGACGCAGAGGGCATGGGAGCCGGCGCGGATGCCGGGTCGGGAACGTTCATGTTCGGGCGCGGCGACGCCTGAGACGAGATTTGAGCCATCAGAGCATCGACCGTCTCGGCCTGCGACGGAGCAGCATTGGCAACCGTGGCGCCGGGATCACTCGGCGCGGGCATGGTGAAGATCTGCGTAGAGTAGGGCCTCGACTCATCCGCCTGCGGAGCTTCGGGGGCCACGGGCTCAGGCTCTTGCTCGGAGCTGTCCGCAGCGACCTGTTCCGCCACAGATTGATCCTCGACCGTATCGGGCGCAGCGGGCTCGTCCTCGACAGGAGCGGAAAGGGGCTCGGCGATAGCGGTGCCCTGCTTCTCAAACGTCATCGTGGCATCAAACGACACAGTGCTGTCGACCGGCTGTTGGGTTTCGAAAGTCGCCGTCTCCCCGGCAACATCCGCAGGCGAAGGCTGCGGCGCCTCGAAAGACGTCGTGGCGTCGGCAACATCAACAGACACCGGCTGCTCGGCGTCGTTTTGCTCAAATTCCTGTGCCGCGCGCTCGCGCTCGGCCTCGGCCGCCTGTTGCTGGGCTGCAGCCTCGCGCTCGGCTGCCTCGCGGGCAGCGGCGCGCTTTTCCTCAAAGTCGTCAACGAGTTTCTTGCCCTTTTCGAATGCCCCCTTAAAGAAATGGGAGGCGCTGGCACCGATCGAAGAAAACGCGGAAGCGATATCGGCATGGGGCGTCGTCACCGGAAGCTCGGCAGAAAAATCGGTGTCGCTCTCGTAGGACACACGCTGCGGATACGCATCGTAGTCGTCCTCGATATTATCGAGCTCCTCGGGCGCCGGGGCAGGCGCCATGACGTCCAGACCGGCTGCGGGATCGATAGCAGTCTCCGCATCGGCTTCCGTCTCGACGGCATTGGCCTCATCGGGCTGCGCAGCCACGACCGGATCGGGCTGGGGCGCGGGCTCGAACGTCGGCTCCTCGCCCTCTTCGTAATCGAGCGTACAGGACTCGGGAAGCATTCCCAGGGCACGGATGGCATCCGAGCCAAACCGGATGTTGCCGGCGGCATTGCGATAAAGCTTGGGCTCGGGCTCGGCCTGCTCGGCCGCGGCAGGCTCCTCTGCCGACTCGGCAGCGGACTCGTCTGCAACGGGCTCCTCGGCCGGAATATCTTGGACCTGGGACTCGGGTGCAATGACGCCAATCAGGGTCTCGTCGGCAGAAGCACCTTCGAATCCATCGATTTGCTCATCAAAAGCCTCGCCCTGCTCACCCTCGGGAGCGACCGGCTGGCCATACTCATCCTCGGTATAGGCAGGCTCTTCGTACTCGATGGTATTGCCGTAATCGTTTTGCTGCTGGGCCGCGGCGTACTCGGCTGCCGCGCGCGCCATCTCCTCGGCGCGACGCTTCTGCTCGCCAAAATACGTGTCAAACGGAATATCGTCAGGGAACTCGTTCTCACCCTGATAGGGGGCGACGTTATCCATGACACCCAGCATGGCGGCAACAGAGGACTTGTTGCAAACCGAGCCGGACGTGTAGGGAAGGACAAAACGATTGGAAATGATATTGGCGGCATTGGCGAGCGCCACGAGGGAGGCAAGGATCGCGACAATCCACAGCAGGACCTTCAACGCGCCGGGAAGCGGCAAGATGCGCAGGATGGCAATAGCCGCGGGAGCAATCGTGGCAATCGGGAGCAATTTGGCGATCAGCGCTCGGTACGGCGCATAGGGCTCGCGAGCGAGCAGTTCGGCGCGCGGGGAGTCATAGTGCGCGACGACGACAACCGGGCGATTGCGCGGAGAGGCAAGCGGGCCAGAGGCCTTGTGATAGGCGATGACATTTTGGCTCACGCCCGTCTTGCCCAGGCGCGAGATCACGGGGCGCCCGGTTCGCTCGAGCACATAGAGCACGGCTCCGACAATGGCCAACAGGGTGCCGACTAAGCCGATACCGCCACCGATGCCCATAAGCAGGGCACCGGCGAATGCCAGAATGCCCGTAACGGCAAACGCCATCCTGCTCGGCGCGGGAGCATTAAACTCCTGCACCTCGGGATCAAAGCCGTGGTTGCGGAAAATTTGAGCGATATCTTCGGCAGCCAAGCGCTCTTCTTCGCTGCACGCCGGCGTGATGCCAGTGTTCTGCAACAGGTGGTTAATATAGTTCTGGGTGTTCGCCATATGCGCTCCACATCCATAATCCGACAAATAGGCCCAATGTATGCACATTAGAACCGTATATAGTCGAAAGTATACCCCGAGCGGGCGCAAACGGCCGAATTCTGGGCATCTTAACGCCCCAAGCGGACAAGGATATAGCCTAATCTCCATATCGGACTAAAATCATGGCATCAAACACCTTCCCATGCGAGGATTCTATGACGGCAAGCGATACAACCGTAACGAATAAAAATGGGGCGCCGGAACCCGGTTTCGACAAGACCGCCCAGCGCATCCTCAATCTGTTCTTTGTCCTCAACAGCTCTCCCGAGCCATTGACCACAGAGCAAATTGTCCTGGATTCCGATCTTGGCTATGGGTCGGGCAATATCGACTCGGACAAGCGCAAGTTTCGTCGCGATCGCGAAAAACTCCTCGAACGCGGAATCACGATCAAGGAAGTTCGCGCAGCAGGCGCCCAAGAAACCGAAGAAAGCGCGTGGACCATCGATCGCGAGCACACGTTTGCGGCCGGTGGCCTCATCACCGCAGACGACGCGGACATCTTGCTCGACGCTATCGACCAGACCCTTGCGACCGGTTCGGCCGCGTTTGCCACGCCGCTTGCAGACATACGCTCCAAGATCGCCTACCTCAACGGCGCATCGACCGCAGAAGAGCCTCCCGCCCGTCGCTTACCCGCCGTCGATGCGGTGTGGAGCGCTTTCGCCGAACGCTGCGCACTGCGCTTTTTGTATCAAAACGGGCACGGGGAGCAAAAAGAGCGCACCGTCTGCGTATACGGCATGTTTGAGCACGAGGGTGTGGCGTATTTTTGCGGACTCGACAACGCCACCGATGAAATCAGGACGTTTCGCTGCGACCGTATCGTTCGCGCATGGCGCCCCTCGAAGGCCTACTCCATCCCCGCCGACTTTAACCTGAACGATCGCCTGTTCTTCGAGTTTGATTTTGCCGATTGCAAGCCCGTTATGGCGACCTTTTCGTTTGCCCCGCAAGCCCAGGCCGACATGGTCAGCGGCCTAACGCGCGGTCGCGGGGAGCTCACGCACACCGAAGAGGGTTGGACCTGGACCGTCGGCGTGCGCGACTTTAATGCCGCTGCCTCGTTTTGTATGGAGCACGCCATGGACGGCATGAGACCCGTTGCCCCCGATGCACTTAAACTGGCGTGGAACCACCTCATCGAAAGGACGGTGCACGAGCATGCCCGTGCGTAAACTCACCAGCGAGCAAAGGCTCTCGCGTGCGATTGACATCATGGAGGCCCTCTACGCTGCCGGTGAGACCGGTATGACACGAGGGGATATCTGCAGCCGTTTTGATATCACGGGTGCGGCGCTCGACGAAATTATCGATATCGTCTCGACCCTCGCTGACCGTGAGTCGGGCGCACGCATCATCTGCGAACGCCACGGCGAGTGCATCATCCTGACAGGCGATGCGGGGCGTGTGCTGCCCTTGCGCCTAAGTGCCGCCGAAGGTGCCGTGCTCAACCACGAACTCGAATCGATGGGAATCGACTCTCGGGCAGCAGAGCGTATCCGACACGCCCTCCTACCCGAGAAACTCGGCTACAACCAGCGCGTCGTCGATACCGTTGCCCGAGGATCGCACTGGCAACAGCTGAACTGCGCGATTCAAGACGGCGTTCGATGCCGCATCATCTACCGTTCGATGGACGACACACGGCCGCGTGAGCGTCTCATCGACCCCCTGCGCATCGCGACGCATGGCGACCAAACATATCTGATTGCCTGGGATGTCGAAGTTGATGCGCAGCGCTCCTACCGCATGGACAAAATCGAAGGCCTTGCCCTTACCGACGATTCTGTGGAGCGCCACACATCCGCGTCCTTGTCCCTCCACGAATCCCTTTCCCAAGCGGAGCAGAGCGCAAAACTCCTCATGCCGCTCGACATGGCAGAGTGCCTAGACTGGGCCGGCATCATGTCGATTGAGCCAAACGGGGCAGACATGGCGACGGTGACCGTGCGTTATGGGTCAGAGCACTGGCTGTTCTGCCAGGTAATCGCAGCGGGCGGAGCCATCCGCATACTGGATGACCCCGCCTCGGCAAAGCGTCTATGCGATATGGCGAAGAGCCTGACCTGCCCGCTTTAACGGCGTCGCTCGTGGCGTGCACGCCACAGCTGCAAATAATGACCGATCTGCGCCGACTCGATACGCTGGTAGGAAGTCGTGGGCAGCGACGTCAAGAACTTCTTGCCGTAGCCCTTTGTCACCAAGCGCGGATCTGCCAAGATGAGCACGCCGCAATCAGTCGACGAGCGGATGAGACGGCCGGCGGCCTGCTTGACTTCGAGCACCGCCTCGGGCAGCGAGTAGCGCGCCCAAGCGCGGTCCTCGCGCAGGTTGCGCTCACACGAAAGAGGATCCGTGGGGCTCGAGAACGGCAGCTTGGGGATAATGACGCAACGCAGTGTCTCGCCGCTGGCGTCAAAGCCCTCCCAAAAGGCCTTGAGCGCAAAGAGCGATGAAGTCGGCTCGTTGATAAACCGATCGCGCAGACGACGTGGGGACGAGTTACGCTGTTGGCAATTGAGTTCCAGACCCGCTCGCGCCAATTTGGGCTCGACACGGGCATACAGATCCTCCATATCGCGCCTGTTAGTGAAGAGCGTGAGCACCGATCCACCCATGGCGAGATGGGCATCGACCAGCACGCACTCGAGCGCCGACAGATAGCGCTCACGATCGCGCGGATCGGGAATGTCCCCCGCCACGACCACGGCCATATTCGAGTCAAAGTCATAGCTCGAATCCAGGTGCAGCGATGAGGATGTCGACGCACCGATGCGATCAAGGCCGACGGCATGGTTGAAATGCTCAAAGCTCTTGGACACCGTCATGGTCGCCGAAGCGAAGATGGCCGTGTGCACCTCGGGCAACCACTCGTTCGCCAGGGCCTCGCCGATATCGATGCGCTCGGCGGTCATAGACTCCCCGCCCGCACGCAGCCGACGGTTCACCTGCAGCGAGTACACGTAGTGCTCATCCGTGCCTTCAATGATGAGCTTGAGATTCTCGACCAACTCGTGCAGACGGCGCGAAATGTCGCCCAGGTCGACGACGACCTCGGGCTTATCGGCAGCGACGGCCTGCACCAGCGCGTCTACGCTTTTATCCGCCTGGTCCAGTGCATCAATTGCGGTATGGGCCGACTGCAAAAAATCGTGCCAGTCATCCGACTCGCGCAGCTCGGGGCCAATCCACAGATTCGCGTTATCGTAGCTCCCATGGGCGCGACGGCCGAGCTCGCGCACACCATCGAACACATCGGCAATCGCCATGCTCGCGCGGGCAACCGTCGACGTCGCTTTGGCGGTGAGTCCCAGGTAGAGCGTGGAGCCCTCGGAAGTGGCCAAATCACGGGAAACCTGACTCAGCGCGCCGGCACTCGACCCACCCAAGCGCTCAAACAGCACGCGCGACTCATCTGCCGAAACCACGCGCGCCCATTGGCGACGGGCCTCGCGCTCGATGGAATGGGCCTCGTCGACCACCCAGTGACGAATCGGGGGCAAAATCCTCCCCTCGGCGGCCACGTTGCGGAACAACAGAGAATGGTTGGTGACCACCACGTCGGCATGTGCCGCACGACGGCGCGCCCCGTGGACCAGGCATTTGTCAGGGAAGAACGGACACAGACGACGAGCACACTCGCGCGAAGCCGTCGTAAAGTCGGGACGGTTGACGCTGCGCCAGCGAATGCCGAGTGAATCGAGGTCACCATCGGCAGATTGGCACACATACGCCATGATCACCGCAACCGCCGTGAGCGTGTCAGCAGGATCGCGCTTGGTGGTGATCTCAACCTGACCACGGCTCATGCGCTCGAGCTTGCGCAGACACGGATAGTGGTCATAGCCCTTGAGTGCACAAAACGACAGGCCCCCGTCCAGCTGCTCGGCGAGCTTTGGTAGCTCATGGTACATAAGCTGGTCGGCAAGATTATTCGATTTGGTCGCAATGCCGACGGTAATGTTGTTTCGGCGGGCGGCCTCGGCGAAGGGCACGAGATAGGCCATCGACTTACCGACGCCCGTGCCCGCCTCGATCACGCGATGGGTGCCCGTGACCAGCGCATCGCGAACCTCAACCGCCATCGCGATCTGCTCGTCGCGCGGCTCATAGGTGGGGTACATGCGATTGACCAGGCCGCCGGGGGCGTAATCTGCCTCGATCTCTTCACGACTCGGCATCTTAAGGACCGGCAGCTCGTCCGCATCAACGCGATCGTCTGCGCGATCGGCCTTGAGCACATCGGCACGAGCGGCGCTGAGCGAAAATATCGAACCCGGGTTCTGTCCAGCCAAAAAAGAAAAAATGGGGCGATATGGCCAAGGCACGTCCGCGCGCATGTCCGCCAAGCGCGCCATAAGGCCCGAAGGCAGGTCGGTAAGTGCGACCAACAGCACGCGCCACACACCGCACAGGGCATCAACGTCGGCGTTCGCACGGTGCGATACTGAATCGCACCCAAACAAGTCGGCCATAAAAGACAGCTTGTGCGAGGCCAGGCGCGGAAGTGCGATGCGCGACAGTGCCAGCGAATCGATCCAGATGTCGCTGACGTTGACACCGCCCTTGACCGACTCGATAAACGACCGGTCAAACGTGGCGTTATGCGCGATAACAGGACAGCCGCCCACAAAGTCGGCGAGTGCCGCGACGGCCTCGACGGCCGACGGAGCATCTGCCACATCGGCGTTCGTAATGCTCGTGAGCTCGGTAATCTCTGCAGGAATCAGCTGCTTGGGATGCACGAACGTATCAAAGCGGTCAATGACCTCGCGGCCCGAAAGGCGGGCCGCGGAAATCTCAATTAACTCATTGTCCTGCACCGAAAGACCCGTGGTCTCGGTATCGAGGACGATTACGTCCTCCTCGATGAGGCCAAACGATTGCGTCTTAGCGCGCTCGGCGAGCGTGGCGTAAGAATCGATGACGAACTGCGGCGTTCCAGGAGATACGGCGTCCTCGATTAGCATGCAACGCCCGCCCGGCGGAGACCCATACGGATCAGGCTGTCGCACACCTGCGGGAACGTCATGTCGTCGGTATGGCGAATCTCATCGGGATACAGCGACGTATCGGTCATGCCGGGAATGGTGTTGGTCTCGAGAATGACAGGGCCGTCCTCGCTCACGATAAAATCGCTGCGCGAAACGCCCAGACAGCCGAGGGCCTTATGGGCCGCACAGGCAAGTTCCTGGGCACGCGCATAGTTTTCGGGCGAAATCTGCGCCGGAATGCGGTGGATGTCTGTGGGGTCGACGTACTTTACATCCAGGTCGTAGAACTCGCAGTCCTCAGGCTTGCGAATCTCCACAATCGGCAGCGCGCGCACGTCGTCCTCGCCGTACACGCCCACAGTGATCTCGGTTCCCTCGATGCACTTTTCGACCAGCACTTTATCGCCGTACTCAAAAGCCTTGGCGATTGCCGCCGGCAGCTCTGAGGGCTCGTGGACGAGCGAAATGCCGTAGCTGGAGCCGTTGATTGCGGGCTTTACAAAGCAACGCTCGCCACAAATCTCGACGATATGATCAATATCGACCTCGTCGCCCGCCTCAAGCGCCAGGCCGGGGGCAACGGGGATGCCCGCCTTGGCATACAGAAGCTTTGAAACCTCTTTATCGGCGCCACATGCGCTGGCGAGCACGCCTGACGCCGTGTAGGGGATACCCAGCGTCTCCATGGCCCCCTGCATGGCGCCATCCTCGCCGCCGGCGCCGTGCATGGCGATAAACGCCACGTCGAAGCCACCGGTCGCCATAGTCACCATAAAGTCATCGGCGGCGGTGTCGAGCAGCTCCACCGAGGTGTAGCCGGCCTCCTTCAGTGCCACCACGACATTCTTTCCAGAATTGAGCGAAATCTCGCGTTCGGCGGAATGGCCGCCCGCCAAGACCGCTACGTGCATGTTCTCTAGGCTTTTACCCGGCATGGGCAGACTCCTCCTCTATAATTCCTGCAGCTGATACCATATTGTAGCGATACCCTCTACGTTTCCCCAAAATCGAAAGGCTTCCATGAATCCCAGGACTAAATCTCAAGACATTCGCGACTTGAGCCAAAACGATATTCGCGAACTTGTCGCCGAACTCGGCCAACCCGCTTTTCGCGCAAAGCAGCTCATCGAATGGGTTTTTGAGAAGAACGTTTGTTCGTTTGATGACATGACCAACCTTCCCAAGGCCTTCCGCGAGCAGCTGAAGGAGGCATTTGCCTTCGACACGCCGACCGAGCTCGCCAAGCAGGTGTCTAAGGATGGCTCTCGTAAATACCTACTCGAGTACCACGACGGTATCTCCGTCGAGACCGTCGGCATGCCTCGTCGCAACAAGCTGTCTGTCTGCGTATCTACCCAAGCCGGCTGTGGTATGGGCTGCGCTTTTTGCGCTACCGGTCTGAACGGCCTCAAGCGCTCACTGACCGCTCAAGAGATCGTTGACCAGGTACTGCATGTTTCCAACGACTTTGGTGAGCGCGCGACGAGCGTCGTGTTCATGGGCCAGGGTGAGCCTTTCGCCAACTACGACGAGGTCCTCAAGGCACTGCGTATTCTTAATGACCCCGATGGAATCGGTATTGGAGCACGTCATCTCACTGTCTCCACCAGCGGCGTCATTCCTGGTATTCGCAAGTTTGCCGACATTCCCGAGCAGTTCACGCTCGCCGTCTCGCTGCACTCTGCCATTCAGTCCACGCGCAATAAGCTCATGCCGGGCGTTAAGAAGTACACGCTTTTGCGCCTTCACGAGGCCCTTCAGCTCTACACCGAAAAGACCGGCCGCCGTCCGACATACGAATACGCCATGATCGAGGGCGTCAATGACACCAACCCCGAGATGCAGGCGCTCTGCGACTTCTGCGAGGGCACGCTGTGCCACGTCAACCTAATCCAGCTCAACGATATCGAGGGCAGTCCTCTCAAACCGTCACCGATTCATAAGGTTGAAGACCTTCAGCGTCGTCTTGAGTCCCGTGGCATTGAGACCACGATCCGTAACTCTCGCGGCAACGATATCGACGCTGCTTGCGGCCAACTCAAGCAGCGCTTCAAGGTTCAGAAGAACGCGTAGGGGAGACCAACCTAAACGTTTCATGTGAAACATCGAACAGCCCCGGTTGCTTAATTGCAACCGGGGCTGTTTCATATCTATCGCTAATTCGCATCGAGCGATTGTTCAACAACTTTTTCGAAAGAAATAAGGGGTCCTTGTTCTGGCGTTCAGACAAGGACCCCTTAAAAAAGGCTAGTAATTGTTAGGTACCTAAAAGCCTACATTTTCCCATTGATGGTTAACCCAATCTTGATTAATCTTGGGATTCTTAGTTACCTGAGCTGTACGCATAGCGACATCCTCAGTCATAACATCCATTTTATTTTTGGACGTATCGACGATATCTTGCGCTCCGCGAAGCAGACGACCACGCAATTCATCGTCTGTTGCGATCTTAAATCCCGCAAACGCACCAACCGTTACAGTTGCAGCCAAAGCAAGAGCAGTCAGAACTTTATCCTTCATCCTGATCTCCCTGGTCAAATTGAATCATCTCGCCAAGAATGCGAGACAGCTCTTCCTCATCCTTAAACTCGATCTCGATTTTATTCTTGCCGCGCGAGCTCTTGACGCGAACGTTCGTGTTAAACACCTGACGCAGAACGCGTGCAGCCTTCTTAAAAGACTGAGGCGTTGCAGGGCGAGGTGTTTTAGGCGTCTCTCCGGCAGAAAACAGTGGGGCAAGATTTTCTGTCGCACGGACAGACAATCCCTCTGCAACAACCTTCTCAGCAAGATTAATGCGCGCATCTTCATACGGAACCGCAAGAATTGCACGCGCATGACCAGCAGTCAGCTTGCCTTCGAAGATCATCTGCTGAACTACCTCTGGAAGATCAAGCAGGCGCAACGAATTGGTGATTGCGGAACGAGACTTGCTGACAGCCTTTGACAAGGCTTCTTGAGTCATACCGCTCGCATCAATGAGCTGTCGATATCCCTTTGCCTCTTCGACGGGGTTAAGGTCAGAGCGCTGAAGGTTTTCAATCAGCGCGAGTGCAAGCATCTGCTCATCATCAACATCTTTAATGATGACGGGGAGCTCCTCAAGACCCGCAAGTTTCGAAGCCTGATAACGGCGCTCACCCGCGATAATCTCATAGCCATTACCGTGCTTGCGCACAAGAAGCGGCTGAAGAACGCCATGCTCCTGAATTGACTCACTCAACTCTCGAAGCTCGGTCTCGTTGAAGTGAATTCGTGGCTGAGTTGGGTTCGGAACGATGTCTTCGATTGGAAGCTTAGTTTCCGAAACGGCATTTGATGCTGACGCTGCAGATCCACCAGTCTCATATTCAGCTTCTGAGACCAGTGCATTGAGACCACGACCCAAGCCGCCACGCTTCTTAGGACTAGGCACGCTTAATCACCTCTTTAGCAAGGTTCATATACGCCTTTGCGCCCTTGTTCTGTGGCGCATAGGTAATTACTGGCTCACCGAACGAGGGTGCTTCTGAAATTTTAACTGTGCGTGGAATCAAGGTCTTGAATGCCTTGTCACCAAAATACGATTGAACCTCTTCCACAACCTGGTTCGAAAGCGATGTACGCGAATCGTACATAGTCATGAGCACGCCATAAGTATCAAGGTTCTTATTAAGGCGTGTTTTAACCATCTTCATCGATTCAAGCAGCTTTGTGACACCTTCGAGTGCGTAATATTCGCATTGAATAGGAATCAAAACACTGTCTGCTGCTGTTAACGCATTGATGGTCAGCAAACCAAGCGATGGCGGGCAATCGATGAATATAAAATCAAACTCATCCTGAACAGGCTCAAGCAGATCCTTTAAGCGAGTCTCACGGGCAATCGCACTGACAAGTTCGATTTCCGCACCCGCAAGCTGGATAGTTGCCGGGATTACAAATACCTTATTACAATTTGTATCAAGAACGAGCGATTCCGCCGGAACATCGTTCAGCAATGCATCATAGATGCAGTGATCGAGTTCTTCTTTTTCGATTCCAAAACCACTCGTACTATTACCCTGCGGGTCAAAATCGACAATTAACGTCTTTCGGCCCAGTTCACCCAACGCTGCTGCAAGATTTACAGCCGTGGTGGACTTACCTACGCCGCCTTTTTGGTTGATGATAGCAATGACACGCGTGTCTTTTGCACTCTTAGAACGCTTAACGTCGCGAAATCCCACGGTCCCTCCTGGTGTATTTAAAGCTGTTGAATGGAGGATGTTTCACGTGAAACAATCCGATTCGACATCGATTGTTATGTTTCACGTGAAACATAACAATCGACACTATCCATTATGTTTCACGTGAAACATCTAGGCAAGCGGATTCTTTTTTGCCATGCCATTAGCACGAGGAAGAGAAACCGAGGCATGACGAGTCTTTTTAAGGATAATAAATTCACGGTGACCCAGACCATTCGGCAAATCAAGGTCGTCCGTCATAAGCGTGGTAAAGCCGCATATCTTTGCAGCAGCAATACCAGATTGAAGCTCTTCATCAGATGGATTCCCCTTCGTAATAACAAAGAGACCACCATCTTTTAGAAAAGGAGAAGCATATTCAACGAGAACCGGTAATGGTGCGAGCGCACGGGCGGTCACAACTGCAAATTGCTTCTTATGGGATCGAGCATATTCCTCAAGACGATCGTGAACGGCATAAGCATGCTTGAGTCTAAGCGCACTAACAAAGGAGTTAACAGCATCTACTTTCTTGCCAACGGAATCGATATAGGTAGCCTTTCGCCCACTTGCAATAGTCAACGGAATACCTGGAAATCCAGCACCGGTACCCATATCAAGCAAAGCACCTTCAGGAGCTTTATCAATATAGGGCAGTAAAACAAGTGAGTCCAGAATATGAAGGACGGCTGCATCATCAACATTCAGGATGCGCGTTAGATTAGTAGTCTTATTGGCCTCCAGAACAAGATCAAGATGCTTGATACAGACACGAAGGCTCTCGTCGGAGACCTTCAAAGAATAGTCTTTGCGATACGAAATAAGACGGCCCAGCATTTGGCTTGCCTGCTCATCAGTTAAAACAAACAAGACGACTCCTTTCTGACAAAAATCAGTGTATCGAGAACTTTTGACAAGAAAAGGGGACGTGGAAACCACGTCCCCTTAGCATAGACTCGAGAAGATTATCGAGCAACAATCACAACATGGCGATCGGGGTCAGAGCCCTCAGAATGCGTGTCGACAGCATCGTTACCACGAAGGGCAATATGAACCAGTCGACGTTCGTAGGCATTCATAGGCGGCAAGGAAACACTTTTATGAGTGCGAATAGCGCGCTCGGCAGCGGACTGGGCCATAGAAGCAACCTTGTCCTGTCGACGGCTCTTATAACCTTCGACGTCGACGACGACCGGATACCTAAAGCCAAGCTTGCGACTCACCAACAGGGAGAACATAACTTGAAGAGCATCGAGGGTACGTCCATGACGGCCAATGAGAACAGCAAGATCAGGAGCAGTTACGTCCAGGATCAACTCGCCCTCGTCACCCACATACTCATCGATGGGTGAGTTCGCCGCATCGAAGTGCGAAAGGATGGAACGCAGAATGGAAATAGCCACATCGGCAATGGTGTCGAGCTCCTCATCGGTCAGCTCTTCACCAGCCTTGTAACGCTGTGCAATCTCGGGATAATCGCCCGCGACCCGCGGGGCAACCTCCTCAAGCATATCCTCGACGATCTCTTCAGACATAACGAACTCCAAAAGTTAGGTACCTAAATAAGAATACTATCCCACTACTTCTTCTTGTGCGGGCGCGGCTTCTTCTCGCGACGAGTAACCTCGACCTGCAGCGGAGCGTTCTTAAGACGCTCTTCCTCATCGGCCTTGGCCTTATCGATAACCTTCTGCGTCACGAAGATCTGCTGGACAACCTGCCAGGCGGAAGACACGTCGTAGTACAGCAGAACGCCGACGGGCAGGCTCCAACCCATCCAAAGCATCATGACGGTCATGACAACGGCCATCATGCGCATGCTCTGGGCCTGCTGACCAGTCTGATTGCGTGACATATACAGCTGCGGAATCAGGGTCAAGACAGCGAACAGAATCAGGCAAACCAGCGCAGGCAGCGCAACCATAAAGCCATCGGCAAAGGAAGCGCTCGGCGTGGTGGTAAGGTCAGGCAGGATATTGAAGAACGAGAACGTGCCGTCGCTAAAGTAGTTCGGCAGGTTACGCAGCAGCGTAAACAGGGCGAACAGGACAGGCATCTGGATTAACAGCGGCAGACAACCAGCCATGGGGTTGAACTTGTTCTCGCTGTAGAACTTCTGCATCTCCTCGGCCTGACGCTGGGGATCGTCGGCATAGCGCTCCTGGATCTCGAGCATCTTAGGCTGCAGCACCTGCATGCGAGCCGTCGACTTGGTCGACTTGAGCATAAGCGGCGTCAGCAGCAGACGGATGATGACCACCAGGATGATGATGGACAGGCCCCAGTCGACCGCAAAGGTCTGGATGAGCTTGAGCAGCTCGAAAAGGATGTTAACGATCCAATCCCACATGTAAGTTTTCCTCCGATAGCGAGTGCCCGCTAGGGCACAGGGTCATAACCGCCGACGTGCAGGGGATTGCAGCGAGCGATGCGCCTCACGGCAAGCCAGCAGCCTCTCAAAACACCGTACTTCTCAATCGCCTGAACGGCATATTGCGAGCACGTTGGGTAATAAATGCAGGCGTCAGGCAATAAGGGCGAAATAACCTGTTGATATATGCGAATAGGAGCGATGGCAACACGTCGCAAAACGTGATTGCTCATCGCTCCTCCCCGGCAACGCCGGCGCGTTTCATAAGCGAACGCAATGCCTTGTCCATCTCCTGAGGCGAAGAGATCCTCGTCTTGGGAGTAGCGAACAAGATGATGTCATAACCCGCAACGGGAAATCCGCAGCTGCGGGCGGCCTCGCGCATCACACGCTTAGAACGGTTGCGCACGACTGCGCAACCGAGCCGTTTAGCACCAACGAAGGCGACCCTTCCGGAGTCGCCTTCGCCAACCGATTCACATATGGTCATTCGAATCAGAGGGTGATTGAAACGACGCCCCTGACTGAACACATGCTCGAAATCTTGCCGAGACTTAATAGTCTTCATGCGAGATGTGTGTATCGCTGCTAGACAGTGAGACGCTTGCGGCCCTTGGCGCGGCGACGGGCGAGCACGGCACGACCACCCTTGGTGGCCATACGGGCACGGAAGCCATGGGTCTTGGCACGCTTACGCTTATTAGGCTGATACGTACGCTTCATCTTAAGTTCCTCCTGCTGCATTTCGAGTGTCCGCGGGAGCGCGGACGCAGATATAGACACGTGAGCTTGAAGATTGTAGGGAAATCAATGTTCAAATGTCAAGAAATCAAAGGTAAAAGGTTGCGTAGTTCACACGGTTCCCCCATAAGCTCAACCGAAATTTGCGCCGCATTACAACTTTTCACGATATTTCATCGAGTTTTCGACAGGTCATGTTGGCAATGTTGAGAACTTTTCGCCTGTTTTCCAAAGTTTTCAACAGGTTTTGAAAAGTTGTCGAAAGATGAGAAACATTGCACGGTGAGCTACTATTTGTTCGAAACCTTTTGAAAGATTGCGAGCGGCATGTCTGACGACTTTTACACCATGGTCGATTCCGGAGACCCGGCACCCGACAACGAGCACATCACCGGCGTGCGCGAAAAGCGTGGCGAGGAAGAGCAGGCCGCTGCGAAAACGCAGGCTGCCATGTATGCCGCACGCATCGCGGTCTATGACGACATGCTGTCGACGCCGCGCGTCATCGTCATCGAACCTAAGGACGTGCGCACCTATCTGGAAGAGACAACCAACACCGTCTACCAGTGCATGAAAGAACAGGGCGGGCACATCTCGCTCATGGTTATCCGCGAGATTGTCGAAAACTTTATCCACGCCCACTTTGCAGAGCCCATCATCTCGATCCTAGACGGCGGCGACACCATCCGATTCGCAGACCAGGGACCGGGGATCGACGACAAGGAGCGCGCGTTCGACTTTGGCGTTACCAGCGCAAACAGCAACATGAAACGATACATCCGCGGAACCGGAGCCGGGTTTCCCATGGTGCAGGAGTACCTGGAAAACGCCGGCGGCGCTGTATCCATCGAGGACAACATGGGCAACGGCACCGTGGTCACGGTAAGCCTGAATCCCAAGCGCGTACAGGAAATCGAGCGCGCCGGAGGGCGAGGGGCCGCCGTGCGCCCCGAGACGGAGCAGCCGGCGTATCCCCTATCCAGCACGTTTGCACAGCAGCCCGTGGCGCAGCAGATGCAGCAGCCTGGAAGTTTTCCCATGCAAGACCCCCAGACACCGCTGGGCAACCCAGTGCAAAACATGCCGGAGGGGATAGGCTCGGCAGATCCGGACACAGGCGCCGTGCAGCAGACGGCGGCCATGCCAAACGTCGCGCAAATGGGCTACCAACCGTACCCACAAGGGTATCCTCCCCAATATATGCCGCAGCAGGGATATGCCCAGCCGTATCCACAGCAGTATCCTCAGCCGTATCAGCAGATGCCGCAGGGAAACCTCAACCCCTGGACTCAGCAGATGCCGCCGCAGCCTTACCAACAGTGGCCGCAAAGTTTTCAACAGCAGGTGCCGCCCATGCAGAGTTCTCAACAACCAGCAGCTCAAATGATGTATCCTAATGCGGCGAATCAATACGCACAACCGCAGTCGGACGTGTTTGTAAGCGAACGCGGCAACGCTGCATTAGGGTATCTGGCCCAACATCAAGAGTGCGGCGCGACGGACTTGGCGCGGGCATTTGGAAACTCTGCACCCACCTGGTCGCGCACGCTCAACGATTTGGCGCAGACGGGCTTGATAGTCAAACATGGGCAGAAATACCATCTGACCGAAATCGGAAGCGCTCGCGTGCGGGCCCAAGCTTAAGGAACGGGAGAGACAGTGGACGAGGAAGCAAGCATCATCCTGGGGGATGCCATCGCCTTTTGTCAGCGCGACGGCCAAGATGCGCGCCTCATCAACATGCTGGGGCAATCGCGTGCTGTGAGCCTTACCGAGGACACCTTGACGATTGAGGCCCCCTCACGATTTGCTATCGCTCAGCTCAAAAAGCATCAGCCGACCATCGAGGCGTACCTGGAAGAGATCGCCTTTGCACCGATTGCGCTCAACATCGTGGCGCCACAGGGCTCCGCGGCAGATAACGCCGCACCCGCGGCACCCGTCGTCCCCCCGGCGGCACCAGCTACCACCACAGTGTCGGCTCCCGAGCACCAAATCGGCGATGTTTCCCGTGAAACCATGCCCGCCGCACCAACGGCAGCAATTCCTATGCCCGCTGCCACACACATGCCTATCGCGCACGACGCAACACCGGGCGAGGATTCGGGCATCGCAATCAAAAACACGCTTTCGGCCGACGATTTCCGCCGCATGATGAACCAGATGAAGGGCGGGGCGCCTGCAAAGAGTGCAAAACCAGCCACCGCATCGCCCACGAGCGTCCCCGCAGCTGCGGCACCGATCGAGCAGAACACCGATGGCGCGCCGCTCGCAGCCAACTCGAAATTCACCTTCGAAAACTTTGTCTACGGCCCCGAAAACAGCCATGCCTATCGCTCGGCCCTCAAGTTTGCCGCGCTCGCGGACGAACGCGGCACATGCACATCCCTGTTCATCTATGGCAAATCGGGGCTGGGCAAGACCCATCTGCTGCTCGCCATCAAAAACGAGCTCGCCGAAAAGTCACCCGAGATCAAGGTGAAGTACGCCAACTCGCAAGCGTACCTCGATGACCTGATGACGGAGTTCGACCGCCAAAAGAAGAGCAACGCCCCCATCATGCAGGCATACCATGACGTGGACGTGCTCATCATCGACGACATTCAAAACATCATCGGCAAGCGCGCGAGCGTGGACTACTTCTTCCAGCTCATGGACGAGTTTATCCGCAACAACAAAAAAGTCGTCATCGCAGCCGACCGTGCGCCCAAAGACCTGAGCATGGACGAGCGCCTTACCAGCCGTTTTAATGCCGGTATGCTCTGTTTGGTGGCGGAGCCCAGCTACGAGATGAAATACAAGATCTTGCAGCGCTACTACGAGAACACGATAGCCGCCGCACCCGAGGCGGGTGACGACTCGCTGCTGGCGGCCTATGGCGGCGATGGCGGGCATCTGACCGACGAGCACTTTAAGCACATGGCAGAAGTCTCGGGAACCAACATCCGCGAACTCGAGAGCTTCTGCGAACGCTGCGCCGGCGAGGCAGGAGACCGCGAACGCGAGGGCAGCGAGCTCAGTTTCGACGACATCGACGCCATCGCAAGTCAGTACTTCGATACGTCGGCCAAAAAGATCAACGTGCAGACGGTCCAGTCTGTCATTGAAGAGCAGTACGGCGTGACGCACGAGGAGCTCATCGGCCCGCGCCGCAACGCCAACATAGCCAAAGCCCGCCATATCGCCATATATCTGGCCATCGAGATGTGCGAGATGACGACTACGGCGGTGGGCGCGGAGTTTGGCAACCGCAACCACTCAACCGTCAGTACGAGCTATAAAAAGGTTCAGAAGATGATTCAGGAAGACCGCACCATAACCGAGGATCTCAAATCGCTGCGAGATAAAATTACACTGCGCTCGTAGGGAAATAGAGACACCTGTTGAAAACTTGTCGAAACGCTGGGCATAACATGTCTAAAACTCACCCCAAGGCGACGAAAAGTTTTCCGCAGGTTTTGAACGTGGAAAACACAGTCGGTTGCGCACAGGTTGCTGTCGATTCTCTTTTTGGGGTTGACCAGCGCTTTTGTGAGTAATCAACAGTTTCGTCAGTGCTATTACTATTATTAAGATATTTATATCTATAGAAAGGTATTAAAAGATGAAGTTCACCGTCAGCCAAAGCTCGCTCACGCAAGCCATCGGCGTCGTTATGAAAGGCGTCGCTTCGGCATCCACCCTTCCCATCCTGTCAGGCGTGCTCGTTAAGGCGCAGGACGGCATCTTGGAATTCCAAACCTCAAACTACACCATCTCGATTCGTCATCGCATTGCCGCGCATGTCGAAGAAGAGGGCGAGATGGTGATTCCCTGCAAGATGCTCTCGAACATTACGAAGACCCTTCCCGACGCTCCGGTTACCTTTGAGCTCTCGGAGCGTCAGGTGCTGATTGGATGCGAGAAGAGTTCCTTCCGCCTCAACACGCTCGACGCCAACGATTTCCCCGAGTTCCCTGCCTATGCCATCGAGAGCGCGGTGGAGCTCCCGACCGACATCCTGTCCGAGATGGTCGGTCGCGTATGGCGCGTCACTTCGACCGATAAGGCCCGCCCCATTCTGGGAGGCGTGCACATGAAGGTCGAGAACAACACCGTGCGCCTGGTGGCAACCGACTCCTTCCGCCTGGCCGTATGCGACACCCAGGTCGAGACCTCGACGCTCGAGGGATCCTTTGAGCTCAACGTTCCGGCCGACGCCTTCAACGACGCCCTGAGCATCATGGCCAGCCAGGCGACCATCATGATCGGCGCCACCGACACCCAGGTTGTCTTTGAGGCCGGCAACACCACCTACGTGTCGCGCCGTATCGAGGGCGTGTACCCCAACTACAAGCAGCTCATCCCCGATTCGTGCGTGACGAGCGTCAAGATCGACGTGGCGGCTTTTAATGCCGCCCTCAAGCGCGTGGCGGTCATCGCGAGCGCGAACCCCGCCGTCAAGTTCGAGATTGATGTCGAGAACGGTCAGATGGGCCTGTCCTCCATCTCCAATGACCAGGATCTGGCGCAGGAGACGATCGATGTCGAGGCCGAGGGCGAGTCGGGCACCATCGCCTTTAACTACCACTACATCTTTGGCTGCCTCAATGCCCTGTCCAAGGAGAAGGAGATCACGCTGGAGCTCAAGAGCTACTCACAGGCGGGTATCTTTAAGTCCTACGACAAGATCAACTACCTGTACCTGGTCATGCCGGTTCGCATCTAGCGCTGCGTCATGACCATGTTTGCCCGCAACCTTTCCGTCGCGCGCTACCGCAGTTTCGATAGCTACCGTCTTGACCTGGACGAAGGCGTGACGGTGCTTGCGGGGCCCAACGCGGCGGGAAAGACCAACCTTATAGAGGCGCTGCAGCTTTTGACGAGCGGCGCCTCGTTTAGGCATCCCACCGCTGGCGAGCTCGTGCACGACGGCACGGGCTCGTGCAGGCTCGAGTTGAGACTCGAGGGCGATGGCCGCGTGCTCGATATGGGGCTGGACGTTGAGGACGGCAAGCGCTCGTTTAGCCGTAACGGCAAGAGATGCTCGGCCGCCGGCGTGCGCGGGGTTTTGCCGAGCGTGCTTTTTTGCCCCGATCATCTGGATATGGTCAAACGCGGTGCCAGTGTGCGTCGCGCCGCCCTCGATGACTTTGGCGTGCAACTGAGCGCCCGTTACGCCGACCTGGCGAGCACCTACGGGCGTTGCGTGACGCAGCGCAACGCCCTGCTCAAGGAGTCCTGGTGCTGCCGCGAGATGCTCGGCGCATGGAATGACTCCATCGCCCGCGCCGGGTCAGCCCTGCTCGTACATCGTTTGGCCCTGCTCGACCGGCTGGCGGGCCATGTGCGCGCCGCGTATGGGCAGGTGGCGTCCGGTGAGGACGCAGGCGTGTCCTATGTGTCCACACTGGGGGATTTGCCTCAAACCGAGGGGCGCGAGGAACTTAAGGGCTGGGCGTACGAGCATATGCTCGCGGCCCTCGATGAGCGTGCCGATGAGGAGATGCGCCGCGGCGTGACGCTTGTGGGTCCGCATCGCGACGAGATTGAGTTTACCGTTGCGGGTCGATCTGCCCGTTCGTTTGCCAGCCAAGGGCAGCAGCGTACGCTGGTGCTGGCTTGGAAGGTGGCCGAGGTGACCGTCGCCCGTGACATCCTGGGCACAGCGCCGCTGCTGCTGTTGGACGACGTGATGAGCGAGCTCGATGCCGGGCGCCGGGGCGCTTTTCTGCAGCTGATCGGTGATGATATCCAGACAGTCATAACCACCACCAACCTGGGGTACTTTACCGATGACCTGCTTGATCGAGCCAAGGTGGTGAGCATGGGTGAGACGTGCTAATTACGAGCGCGAGAACGGAACGGTTGCCTTTGGCGGCTTTTTGGATGCCGAGCGTCAGCGCATCCTGGCGGCCGCGACACCTGAACGCCGCGCGCAAATGGAGGCTGCGGAGGAATCTCGTGCGGTCTATCGTGCCTGGAATGCGGTGTGCTCGGGCACGCGCGAGGGACGCCACGTGACGGGCCTGCGCTACCTGCCCGAGTCCAATGAGCTGCTGGTGTATCTCGATTCGCCCTCGTGGACGCAGGAGATGACGCTGCTGCGCGAGATCATCCGGGCGCGCATGGAGCGGGCCGGGGCGCATGTGGACGGCCTGGTGTTCAAAACGACCGCGCCCGGTCACACGCCGCCGGCTGCCAAGGAGCGCCTGCGCCCAGCCGTGACCGAGCGCCCGCCGGCTCCGCACGCCGATCTCAGCGAGGCCGAACGCGGCGAGATCGAGCGCCAAGTGGCGCCCATCGAAGATCAAAAACTGCGCGAGGCCCTCGAGAATGCCATGAGAGCTAGTGCCGAGTGGGCCAAGGGCGTGCAAAGCAAAAAAGAGCCTTAAATCGCATCTGGTGGCCTTGTAGAGCCAAATACCCTCGTTCCCGAGGGTATTTTTTTACGATAAACTAGTAAGGCTGTACACATTTTCTTAGCTGAAGGAGGACGTGTGGCAAACGAAAACGATTACGATGGCGGCGAGATTAAGATTCTCGAAGGTCTCGAGGCCGTTCGTAAGCGCCCGGGCATGTACATCGGCTCGACGAGCGCCAGCGGCCTGCATCACCTGGTGTGGGAGATCGTTGACAACTCCGTTGACGAGGCCATGGCCGGTTTCTGCACCGAGATTCACGTGACGGTCCACGCCGACAACTCCATCACGGTCGTCGACAACGGGCGAGGCATCCCCGTCGACGAGCATCCCATCAAAAAGATCCCGACGCTCGAGGTCGTTATGACGATCCTGCACGCCGGCGGTAAGTTCGATAACTCGGCCTACAAGGTCTCGGGCGGACTGCACGGCGTGGGCATCTCCGTCGTCAACGCACTGTCCAAGCGCGTGGTCGTGCAGGTGCGCCGTGATGGCAGCGTCTACGAGATGGAGTTCTCGCGCGGCAAGACCGTCAAGAAGATGGAGGTCGTGGGCACCTCGGATTCGACGGGTACCACCGTCAGCTTCTGGCCCGACGACGAGATTTTCGAGACCTGTGTCTACGATTTCGATACGCTGCACAACCGTCTGCAGGAGACGGCGTTCCTCAATAAGAATCTAAAGATTGTGCTGACCGACGAGCGCGAGGCGACTCCCCACGTGGAGGAGTTCTGCTACGAGGGCGGCATCATCGACTTCGTCAAGTTCCTCAACGACGGCAAAGACGTCCCCGAGGCCTTTAAGGAGCCCATCTATATCGAGGGCAAATCGGATCCGGATGCGCCCGTGACCAAGATGGGCGAGGTCGAGGTATCCCTGCAGTGGAATGCCGGCTACGGCGAGAACGTCATGTCGTTTGCCAACGACATCTACACCCCCGAGGGCGGCATGCATCTCGAGGGTTTCCGCACCGCTCTCACCCGTGTGATCAACGATTACGCCCGCAAGCAGAACCTACTCAAGGAGAAGGAAGCCAACCTGAGCGGTGACGACGTGCGCGAGGGGCTTTCGGCCGTCATCTCGGTTAAGCTACCCGACCCGCAGTTTGAGGGACAGACCAAGGCCAAGCTCGGCAGTTCCTACATGCGCGCGCTCACGCTCAAGATCGTGACCGATGGACTGACCGATTATCTGGAGGAGCACCCCAAGCCCGCCCGCGAGATCGTCAAGAAGGCCCAGCAGGCCTGCAAGGCCCGCAACGCTGCCCGCAAGGCGCGCGAGGCGACCCGTCGCAAGAGTCTGCTCGAGACGGCTTCGCTGCCCGGCAAGCTCGCCGACTGCTCGGTGCGCGATGCCGAGCTGACCGAGCTCTTTATCGTAGAGGGTGACTCGGCAGGCGGTTCGGCCAAGGACGGCCGTCGCCGAGACATCCAGGCGATTCTGCCCCTGCGCGGCAAGATTTTGAACGTCGAGCGCGTGGGTGACCACCGCGCGTTCTCGAGCGACACCATCCAGTCGCTCATCACCGCGATCGGCTGCGGCGTCACGACGAGTGCCGGCGACGGCGGCGACTTCGATATCACCAAGGCGCGCTACCACAAAATCATCATCATGACCGATGCAGACGTTGACGGTGCGCATATCCGCATCCTGCTGCTGACGTTCTTCTACAAGTACATGCGCCCGCTGATCGATGCCGGCTATGTCTATGTCGCCTGCCCGCCCATCTTTGGCATTAAGGTGCGCAACAAGATCCATTACGTGTATCCCAACGGCCGCCAGCCCGAAGACGAGATTCTGCGCGACACCATTCAGAGCCTGGGCCTGAACCCCGACGACAACGACGAGGACGGCAAGGCCAAGGACGGCAAGATCACCAAGAAGCGCAAGGGCTATACCGTCCAGCGCTACAAGGGCCTGGGCGAGATGGACCCCAAGCAGCTTGCCTCGACGACGATGGACCCCAAGACCCGCATTTTGCAGCGCGTGTCGATCGAGGACGCCGTGGTGGCGGACCGTGCCGTGCGCGAGCTCATGGGTTCCGAGGTCGGCTATCGCCGCGAGTACATTGAAAAGCATGCGCATGATGCTCGGTTCCTTGACGCTTAAGAGGAGGTAACGTGGCAGACGATATCATCAACAACGAGGGTGTGGACGAGGCCGGCGACGCCGGCATGCCCGATGATCTGAAGCGCCTGCTCGCCCGCGCTGAGCAGGGCGAGGACGGCGATCCGAATTCCTATAACCCCGACGCCGAGGATGAAGAGGATGAGGATGACGACGCCGAGCTCGAGGAGAGCTTCGGTGCGGTCGACCGCGGCGCCTCGGCCGGCGAGGATATCAACGGCGGTCAGCTCCAGATTTCAGAGTTCGGCCGCGAGATGAAGCAGTCGTTCATCGAGTACTCGATGTCGGTCATCACGGCGCGCGCCCTGCCGGACGTGCGCGATGGCTTAAAGCCGGTGCACCGTCGCATCCTGTACGCAATGAACGAGAGCGGCATCTACCCCAACCGTCCGCACAAGAAGTCGGCCTGGACGGTCGGCGAAGTTATCGGTAAGTACCATCCGCACGGCGACTTCGCGGTCTATGAGGCCATGGTCCGCCTAGCACAGTGGTTCTCCATGCGCACGCCGCTCATTGACGGGCACGGCAACTTCGGCAATATCGACGGCGACGGCGCCGCCGCCATGCGTTACACCGAGAGCCGCCTGGCAAAGCCCGCCATGGAGCTCCTGCGTGACCTGCAGAAGGACACCGTCGACTGGCAGCCCAACTACGACGAATCGCTCGCCGAGCCCCAGGCGCTGCCCGCGCGTTTCCCCAACCTGCTGGTCAACGGCAGCCAGGGCATCGCCGTCGGCATGGCCACCAACATCGCCCCGCATAACCTCACCGAGGCGATCGAAGCCACGTGCTACCTGATCGACAACCCCGACGCCACCGTCGACGAGCTCATGCAGATCATGCCCGGTCCGGACTTCCCCACCGGTGCCATCATCATGGGCAGTGCCGGCATTAAGCAGAGCTACGAGACCGGTCGCGGCTCCATTACCGTGCGTGCCAAGGCGCATGTGGAGTCCACCAAGACCGGCCGTAGCCGCCTGGTCTTTACCGAGATTCCCTACATGGTCAACAAGGGAACCCTTCAGGAGAAGATCGCCCAACTCGTCAACGACAAGCGCATCGAGGGTATCTCGGATATGCGCGATGAGTCCAACCAGAAGGGCATCCGTCTGGTCATCGAACTCAAGAAGGGCGTTATCCCGCAGGTCGTGCTCAACAACCTGTACAAGTACACCTCGCTGCAGACGACCTTTGGTGCCAACAACCTGGCGCTTGTCAACGGCGTTCCCAAATGCCTGAGCCTGCGCGAGATGCTGCAGCACTATATCGACCACCAGGTCGACGTCGTCACCCGCCGCACCCGCTTTGACCTCAAGAAGGCCCAGGCGCGTGCCCATATCCTCGAGGGCTACCTGATGGCTCTCGACCATATCGACGAGGTCATCAGCATCATCCGCTCCTCGCAGACCGACTCCGAGGCAAGCGGCCGCCTGATCGAGCGCTTTGGCTTTACGCCCGAGCAGACTACGGCCATCCTCGAGATGAAGCTCCGCCGCCTGACCGGCCTGGAGCGCGACAAGATTCAGGAAGAGCTGGACGGCTTGCGCCGCGCCATCGCCTACTACGAGGACCTGTTAGCGCACGAGGAGAAAATCCTGGGCGTCATCAAGGAAGAGATGCGCGAAATTTCCAAGAAGTTCGGCGACAAGCGCCGCACCGAGATCAGCCATGTCGAGAAGGACCTGGACGTCGAAGATCTGATTGCCGACGAGGACATGGTCGTGACCATCACCCACACCGGCTACGTCAAGCGCATCCCGGTGGCCGCCTATCGCGCCCAAAAGCGTGGCGGCAAGGGCGTGTCGGGCGTCAATCTCAAAGAGGACGACGTCATCGACGAGATGTTTATTGCGTCCACGCACGAGTACGTGCTGTTCTTCTCGAGCAAGGGCAAGGTCTATCGCCTGAAGGTGCACGAACTGCCGGTGGGTACGCGCCAGGCGCGCGGCACCGCGATCGTCAACCTGCTGCCCTTCGAGGAGGGCGAGAAGATCGCGAGCGTCATCAGCTGCCGCGAGTTCCCCGCCGACGAGTACCTGATGTTTGCCACCAAGAGCGGCATGGTCAAGAAGACCGTGATGAGCGCCTACGACCGCAGCCGCCGCGACGGCCTGATCGCCATCAACCTGAGGGACGACGACGCGCTGCTCGCTGTACGTCGCGTGCGCGAGGGTGACAAGATTATCATGGCAACCACCGCGGGCAAGGCGATTATGTTCCCCGAGGACCAGGTGCGCGCCACCGGTCGCGATACCAGCGGCGTCCGCGGCATTAGCATGAAGGAAGGCGTGAGCGTTCTTGGTATGGAGATTACCAACGGTAACGGCGACCTGTTTGTCATTACCGAGCGCGGCTACGGCAAGCGCACGCCGGTCTCGGATTACCCGGAGCAGAACCGCGGCGGTCAGGGTGTCTATACCATCCAGATGACCGAGCGCAAGGGTAACCTCGCCGCCATGAAGACGGTGGGCCCGCAGCATGAGCTGTTCATCGTGACGGAGGGCGCGACGGTCATTCGCGTCAAGACCGACGAGATCAGCCAAACCGGTCGCGCCACCCAGGGCGTCAAGATGATGGCCGTCGACGACAACGACCGCATCTGCGCCGTAGCCCGCATGACGGCCGCCAAAGAGAAGCCCGAAGGCGAAGCCACCGAGGCCGCAGCCGACGCCGAAGAGGCCCCAGTCGACCTAGGCGACGGCAACGACATGCCAGAGGATCTCCTAGACGAGTAAGAGGAGCTAGCTGGTAGAAAATATCAGACCCCATATATCGGCGGGGGGGGGCCCCGGGCGCCCGCCCCCGGTTTTTGGAACCGGGGCCCCCCGGCCCCCCCGGGGGGGCGCGGGGGGTGGGTTTTTGGGGGGTGGGCCCCCCCA
>CAMQJB010000016.1 GCA_947002045.1 uncultured Collinsella sp. | reverse complement strand
AAACCAAACAGTCTCGAAAAATGCAAAACCCCCACCTCGGCATGGGAGTTCGGGCTTAGAAGGCTCAGTTAAACCAAACCAACGCAGTCAAACGACCAGCGCTTACATCTGCTCGGGAGCAGAAACGCCAACGAGGGTAAGCACCAGGGCGAGCGTCACGCGGACGGCGTCGCAAGCGGCCAGACGGGCGCGCGAGAGCTCGGGGTCGACGGGACGGCCCTCGCTCGGCAGAACCTGGCAGGCAGCGTAGAAGCTGTGGAAGTCGCCGGCGAGCTCCTCGGCAAAGTGCGTCAGGCGGAACGGGGCGCGATCGCGAGCGCAGCTACCGATGAGGTCGGTGAGCTCGTTGAGCTTACGCGAAAGGGCAAGCTCGGTCGGGTCGGTCAGCAGCGAGTAATCGACGTTCTCGCCGATGGCCTTCTCGGCGACGGCCTTCATGCCCATCTCGGCGGCCTGCTCGGCGGTAACGTCGGCGGCACGACGCAGGATGGAGCACACGCGAGCGTGAGCGTACTGCACGTAGTACACCGGGTTGGAGTTGTCGCGCTTCTTGACGGCCTCGATATCGAAGTCGACCATCTGGTTGGAGCTCTTGGAGATGAGCGTGTAGCGAGCAGCGTCGGAGCCGACCTCGTCGACGAGCTCCTGCAGGGTCACCATGGTGCCCTTGCGCTTGGACATACGGACGGGCTTGCCGTTGCGCAGCAGGTTGACGAGCTGGCCCAGCAGAACCTCAAACTTGCCGGGATAGCCAAGAGCGTCGCAGACGCAGCGGACGCGCTCGATGTAGCCGTGGTGGTCGGCGCCCCAGATGTCGATGACGTGGTCGACGCGCTGGAACTTATCCCAGTGATAGGCAACGTCGGAGGCGAAGTAGGTGTACTCGCCATCGGACTTGATCAGGACGCGGTCCTTGTCGTCGCCCAGGTCGGTGGAGCGGAACCACAGGGCACCGTCCTTGGTGTAGAGGTAGCCCATCTTGTCGAGCTTCTCAAAAGCGCGGTCGACGGCGGAGGTGCCGGCGGTCTCGCCCTCGGTGTCCTTCACGTACAGAGAGCGCTCGGAGAACCAACGATCAAAGTCGCAGTTAACGGCGTGGCAAAGGTCGCGCATGTTGTCGACCATCTTTACGTAGCCGCGCTCGCGGAAGCTCTCCATGCGCTCCTGCGGATCGGCGTTGACCCACTTATCGCCGTCGGTGCGCCAGAACTCGGCAGCCTCGTCGATGATGTAGTCGCCGCCGTAGGAGTCCTTGCCCAGAGTCTCGGCAAAGTTATCCTGATACGGATGGGTCTCGGGGTGCTCGTCGCTCTCGTCGGCAACAAAGGCGTCGCGGTCGGCGATCAGAAGCTTGTGAGCCTCGTCGATATCCACGCCCTGCTTGGCGATGATGTCGGCAAGCTGCATATAGCGCGTGCTGATGGAGTTACCGAAGGTGTTCATCTGAGAGCCGTGGTCGTTGATGTAGAACTCACGCTGGATGTCGTAACCGGCGTGGTCCATCACACGGCAAAGGGAGTCGCCCAGAGCGGCCCAGCGGCCATGACCGATGTGCATGGGGCCGACGGGGTTGGCGGAGACGAACTCGACCTGAGTCTTCAGGCCGCCACCGACGTTGGACTTAGCGAAGTCCATACCCTTCTCGCGGGCCTCGCCAAAGATGGCGTTCTTGACGGCGACTGAGAGGTAGAAGTTGATGAAGCCAGGACCGGCGATCTCGACCTTCTCGATTGCGGGGTCCTCGGGCATATGGGCAACGACGGCCTCGGCGATCTTGCGCGGGGCACAGTGAGCCAGCTTGGCGGACTTCAGGGCCATGGTGGAGGTCCACTCGCCATGAGAAGTGTCAGCCGGTCGCTCGATGGCGCAATCGTCAAGTTCAAATGCGGAAAGGTCGCCGGCCTCCTGGGCCGCAGCAAGCGCAGCGCGTACCAGCTCTTCAATCTTCTCGGGCATAGATCCTCCTTGTGTTAAAGCCCCCGAGCTCTTGGTCACTCGTAGGGCAAAAGCCAGAGTTTGTAGCACTCTATCACAAGCGATAGCTACTGTCGCAAGGTAAAGTCAATCGATATTGCATATGCACAAAATTGACTACAGTTCGCGTGAGGCAGCTCAAAGACGGCGGTTTGCCTGCTGATTGTGCACCCGCTGAAAATGCATATACATGTGCATAAGCCGTTCAGAGTATCGAATACTCTTACCTATCGGAGTTGTGTGATTTTCCTGCATAAAGTAAGGGTTTGCGCACGTCAGCGTGTTATTCTAGACATACGTAAATTCGTATAAGTTGGAGGTAGCATGTTCTCAATCGGTCAACACGTCATTCATCCGGGTCAGGGAGTCTGCACCGTCGTCGGTTTTAGGGACGACACGCCGCAGCCCATGCTGTTGCTCGAGACCAAGCAGGGACATGCGCAGACGATCCTCATGTACCCCGTGGCGCAGGCCGATCGTTTGCACGCCGCCATCTCCCAGCAAGATGCAGAGCACCTGCTGAGCCACTACGACGAGCTGGAGTGCGACACCTTTACCGAGCGCAACAGCTCGCTCGAGGAGACGCACTTTAAGCAGCAGCTCAAGCTGGGTGCGCCCGAGACGGTCCGCGTGGCAAAAACCATGATGCACCGTATTCGCCAGGCCGAGGAAGCAGATAAAAAGCCCAGCTCTTACTATATGCGCGTACTCAAGGAAGCCAAGCGCCGCTCCATCGAGGAGTTCGCCGTGGCCCTGGGCGTCACAGAGGAGGACGCCGAAGCCCGCCTAGCCCAAGCCGCCCTCAACTAACCTGCCCACGCCAAAACCACCACAAAGGGGACAGGCACCTTTGTGGTGGTTTTTTCGTTCTAGTCGTTCTAGTAGTATTCATTCTTAGCGATACCTACGAACACAAGGAGTCTTTTATGGCAGAGCTGCTTTCCGCCGGAATCACCCGCGACCGTGCGTTCGAATTGCTCAACGAGCACAACAAAGACCCGTTCCACATCACCCACGGCGAAACGGTCGAGGGCACCATGCGCTACTTTGCGCGCGAGTTCGACCCCGAGAACGAGGAGTTTTGGAGCATCGTCGGCCTGCTACACGACCTGGATTGGGAGGAACATGAGGACGACCCCATGAACCACACTATCTATGCGGCCGAGATTCTTGAGGGCGAGGGCGCATCGCCTGAGCTCATCCGCGCCATCCAGACGCACACGTCCGATTTCAACTCTTCGCTGCCCAAGCCCGAGCTGCAGATGGAAAAGATCCTGTTTGCCTGCGACGAGCTCACCGGCCTGATCGGTGCTGCCGTGATCATGCGTCCGAGCAAAAGCGTCATGGACTTTACGACTAAGTCGCTCAAGAAAAAGTTCAAGGACAAGCGCTTTGCCGCCGGCTGCTCGCGCGACGTGATTTCGCAGGGCGCCGAGATGCTGGGCTGGGAGCTCCCCGAGCTCTTCGACCGCACCATCGCAGCAATGCAGTCCTTCGCCCCCGACCGCGACACCTTCCAGGCCTAACCGCCCACGCCACCTATAACCACCACAAAGGGGACAGGCACCTTTGTGGTGGTTTTTCGTTTGCGAGAGGTTTAGGGGCGAACCTGACCGGTGCCGCGGAGCTTGTATTTGTAGGTGGTGAGGGCCTCGGCGGCGAAGGGGCCGCGGGCGTGGAGCTTTTGGGTCGAGATGCCGATCTCGGCACCCAGGCCAAACTCGCCGCCGTCGGTGAAGCGCGTGCTGGCGTTGGCGTACACGGCCGAGGCATCGACCGCATCCAGGAAGCACTCGCAAGCATCCTCGTCCTCGGCGATGATGGCCTCGGAATGCATGGTGCCGTAGCGGTTGATGTGCACGATGGCCTCGTCCTCGTTCGCCACGACCTTCACGCTGATCTCGAGCGCCAGATACTCACGGCCCCAGTCCTCCTCGGTTGCGGCCACGTAGTCGTCGCCCTCGGCAAGACCGGCATCGGCGCATGCGGCGCACGTGGCCTCGTCACCGTGAATCAGTACACCGTGGTCGTGCAGCACAGCCGCGACCGCAGGCAAAAACGAATCTGCCACGGCGCGGTCGACCAGCAACGACTCGGCGGCATTGCACACGCCCACACGCTGGGTCTTGGCATTGACGATAATGTTGAGCGCTTTATCGAAGTCGGCGGATTCATGCACGTAGATGTGGCAGTTGCCCGTACCCGTCTCGATCACCGGCACGAGCGACTCGCGCACGCAGCGCTGAATCAGCCCTGCACCGCCGCGCGGAATGAGCACATCGACGATACCGCGGAGCTTCATGAGCTCGCCAGTGGCCTCGCGGTCGGTGGACTCGATCATCGACACGGCCTCGCGCGGGAAGCCCTTGGCCTCGAGCGCATCGGCCAGCAGCTCGGCGATCATGGTGCACGAGTGATAGGCCAGCGAACCGCCGCGCAGAATGCAGGCGTTGCCAGTGCGGATGCAGATGCCCGCAGCATCGGCCGTCACGTTGGGACGCGCCTCATACACCATGGCGACCAGGCCCAGCGGCACGCTCACGCGGGTCAGGTCCACACCGCTTGCAAGCACGCGGTGGTCTAGTACGCGGCCGACAGGATCGGGCAGCTCAGCGAGCTTCTCCAGGCCGGCGGCCATGCCCTCAACGCGCTCGGGCGTCAGCAGCAGACGGTCGAGAAGCCCCGCCGAGGTGCCCGCATCACGCGCGGCGGACATATCGAGCTCGTTGGCGGCAATGATGGAATCGACGCCGTCGCGCAGCGCCGCGGCCATGGCGCGCACGGCCTCCTGGCGCTGGACATCGCTCGCCGTGGCAAGCGCGCCCGAAGCGGCCTTGGCCTCAACGGCAAGATCGTGAACGTAGGTGGCTATATCGACCGACATGAACGGCCCTTTCTCTTAGATGTTTGCCAACCATGGTAGCCGATTTGCACGCATCCTCGCAGACGGCGGTAGAATTGGTCAACCCGAAACACCGCAACGAATGGAAGCATCACATGGCGCTCATCACTTCGTACCACGTCCCCGGCCTCTACGTCGAGGACCACAGCATCGACGTCCCCCTCGACTGGCGCGGCCTGGAGCCCATGCTTTTGGCCGTCGGCAGCACCATGCGCCGCGGCGCAATGCCGGCGCCCATCGCCGGTGCACCCGAAAGCATCAAGCTCTTCTACCGCGTGGTTTGCGCGCCCGACCGCATTAACGACGACTTGCCGCTCCTCCTCTTTTTGCAGGGCGGCCCCGGCGGCGAGAGCCCGCGTCCGCTGTCGCCCACAAGCGATGGCTGGATCGAGGAGGCCGTCAAGCACTTCCGCGTCGTCCTGCCCGACCAGCGCGGTACCGGACGCAGCAGCTGTGTAGACGGGCGCACGATTGCCGCCTTGGGCAATCGCGCCGAGGCAGCAGGAGCCGATGCCGCACGCTCGCAGGCGGACTTTCTCAAGCGCCACCTCGCCAGTTCCATCGTGCGCGACTTTGAGTACCTGCGCCTGGTGGGCTTTGGCGGCAAGCCCTGGGTCACACTCGGGCAGAGCTACGGCGGCTTTTTGACGTTGAGCTATCTATCGCTTTTCCCCGAGGGCGTAACGGCAAGCTTTACCTGCGGCGGCATTCCGCACGTGCCGGCGAGCGCCAGCGAGGTCTACGCGCACACCTTCCCGCGCATGGCGGCCAAGACCCAGCAGTATTACAACCGCTACCCCGCCGACGTCGAACGCGTGGCGGCCCTGGCAGATGCCCTCGAGGAGCAAAAGCCCGCACTGCCCGACAGCTCGCCGATGACGGTAGAGCGCCTGCAGCTCATGGGCAGCGACTTTGGCATGAAGCCGAGCTTTGAGCGCATGCACTGGATTATCGACCACGCGTTTGTTGATGGCGACGGTACGCTGAGCTGCGGTTCCTCGGTATCCGACAGCTTTTTGATGCGCGCCTTCGAGCGCACCAACACGCGCACAAACCCGCTGTACTGGACGCTGCAGGAGTTCATCTACGCCGACGGCGACACCATGCCCATTCGCTGGGCCGCGGCAGAAGAGAAGGCACACCGTGCCGAGTTCGACACCCTCGCGCGCCCGCTCATGTTTACCGGCGAGGCCATGTTCCCATGGATGTTTGAGCAGATGCCCGAACTTAAGCCCTTCAAGCCCGCGATGGATCTGCTGATGGAAGACACGATCTGGGACAAGATCTACGACCCGCAGCGCCTAGCATGCAACGAGGTACCACTCCAGGCCGCCGTGTACTTCGATGACATGTACGTGGACTCGGGCATGCAGCTCGACACGCTCAGCCGCGTAGGCAACTCGCATGCCTGGGTGACGAACGAGTTTGAGCACGATGGCCTGCACGGCAGCGTGGTGTTCAAGCACCTCTTCGACGAAGCCCTCAACCGCGGAGACCTGCGCCGGATCTTCTAGCAAAGGAGTGTCCCAAAGTGCCGGCACAAAAGGAACGTCCCCAAATGCCGGACAAGTACCGGCAATGACGATGCCGCAGGTAGAGGACGGAAAGCGAAAACGCCCCTAAGCGAGCAAGGTGACGTGAAAGAGGAGGGCATTGACCTTTTGGTCATGCCCGACGATTGAACGTCAGATTGCCGCTTAGGGGCGTTTGCAGCGTCAATTGGTTAGGCGAAGACGATTAAATTATCTCGATGGATCGCGGGCTTCTCTGCCAGGTTTGCGAGCAGGCGGTTGCTGGCGATCTGGTCCTGGCGGCGGCCGGCGGCAAGCTCCAGCACGTCCGAATCGGCCTCGGCGATACCGCGCGCGACAACCATACCGCTCGGGTCGCATACGTCGAGCACATCGCCCTCGGCAAACTCGCCATCGACCTCACGAATACCAACCGCAAGCAGGGACGACCCGTGGCCGACCAGAGCTTTCGCGGCACCGTCATCAACCGTCACCGAGCCGTGGGCCTTGTCGCCCAGCGCGATCCACAGCTTGCGGGGCGCAATATCCAGGCGCTCAGCCGGCGGGTCGAACAGCGTGCCCACGCTCTCGCCGCGGGCAAGGCGCACGAGCGCATCGGGCTCCTCGCCCGAGCAAATCACGCTCTGAATGCCGGCCGTCATCAAAATGCGGCTCGCGCGAATCTTGGTGATCATGCCGCCCGTACCCACCGAGGTCGAAGAATCGCCCGCCGAGGCAATGATCTTGGCATCGATCTTATGCACGACCGGGACAAACTCGGCCGTCGGGTCCTCGTGCGGATTGGCGGTGTAGAGGCCGTCGATGTCGGAAAGCGTCACGCACAGGTCGGCGGAAACCAGGCAGCTCACGAGCGCCGCCAGCGTGTCGTTGTCGCCGAACTTGATCTCGTCGACGGTAACGGTGTCGTTCTCGTTGACGACCGGCACCACGCCCAGCTCCACCAGACGCAGCAGGGCGTCGCGCGCATGCAGATAGGACGTGCGACGCGCCGTGTCGTGACGTGTGAGCAGCACGAGCGAGGTGAGCAGATCACGTGCATGGAACTCCTCGTCGTAGGCCGACGAAATGATGCACTGACCGGCCGAGGCGCAGGCCTGCAGGCTCGGCAGGTCACCGACCGGTTTGCGGTCGAAGCCCAGCACGGGATAGCCACAGGCGATAGCGCCCGAGCTCACCACGACCAGACGCCAGCCGAGCTTGCGCAGGGCTGCGGCCTGGTCGGCAAGCCCGCCGATAAAGGCGCGGTTGACCTTGCCGTCGGCACCCACCACCGTGGACGAACCGATCTTTACCACCATCGTTTTATAAGAAGTCGTCATACGTCAAACCAATCGAATGTTGAGCAGGCGGGCGAGAAAATGATCCGTTTTCCTCCGTCCCCTTCGGATCATTTTGCCCAGGGGAAGGCCGAAGCCGCGGCCATGTTCTTGCGCACGAGCTCGTCGCGCACCTGTGCCAGGCCCTGCTCCATGCCCACCACATAAGTCTGCGGGTACAGGAAGCGCTTGTAGACCGGATCCAGATGGTCCAGTGCCCAGGCGCAGCGCTCGCGCGCATCCTCGATGCTCTCACGCGGAGCCACCGCACTGCCATCGCGCACGACCGGCACCAGCAGCTCGCGATACTCAAGCTCCGACACATCGGTCACCAGGGCGGCATCGTTCACGGCCACGAGGGTATTGCCGCGCGCGGCGCCCTCCCCCGCCAGATGGTCCTCGTCATAGATCATGTCGCAGACCGGGCCGCCAAAGCCGTCGTAATAGCGGCGCACACGCTGCACGCCCGGAATCGTGCGCTTATAGGGCTGCTCGGAGAGCTTCACCACCGGCGTCCACGGTTCCGCATCGCTCGCACGACGGGCGGAAAGCTTGTACACGCCGCCCAGCGCCGGCTGATCGTAGCAAGTCGCGAGCTTGGTGCCCACGCCAAAGCTATCGATGGGCGCGCCCTGGTCGAGCAGCGACTGAATCGTGTACTCGTCCAGGTCGTTGGACACCGAGATCCCCACATAAGGCAGGCCCTCGGCATCGAAACGACCGCGGACATACTTGGAGAGCTTGGCCAGGTCGCCCGAGTCAATGCGGATAGCCGACAGGCGCTCGCCCGCCGCCTCCATCTCCTTGGCAACCGTAATGGCATGCTCGCAGCCCTCGCGCACGTCGTAGGTATCGATGAGCAACGTGCAATTCTTGGGGCTCGACTTGGCAAAGGCGCGGAAGGCCTCGAGTTCGGAGTCAAAGCTCATCACCCAGCTGTGCGCGTGGGTGCCAAAGACGGGGATGCCGTAACGGCGCCCGGCAAGCACGTTAGACGTGGACGAGCAGCCGGCAACATAGCTCGCGCGGGCGACGGCCAGACCGCCATCGGGACCCTGGGCGCGGCGCAGGCCAAACTCGGCGACGGGACGGCCATCCGCCGCCAACACCACGCGTGCCGTCTTGGTGGCGACGAGCGTCTGGAAGCCGACGATGTTGAGCAGCGCCGTCTCGAGCAGCTGGCACTCCAGCGCCGGACCGGTGACGCGCACCATGGGCTCGCGCGGAAAAACAAGCTCGCCCTCGGGCACGGCGTCAATGTTCACGTGCGCGCGGAAGTTGCGCAGGTAGTCGAGGAATGCGGGTTTAAACATCGCACCGCCGGCGGGAGCCTGAAGCGAGGCGAGGTACTCGATATCCTCGGGCGTAAAGCGCAGATTCTCGACGAGCTCGGGGAGCTCGGCGGTGCCGCACATGACGGCGTACGCGCTGCCAAACGGATGGTCACGGTAAAACGCCGTAAAACAACCTTGCTCATTGGCTTTACCGCTCTCCCAAAGGCCCTGGGCCATAGTGAGCTCGTACAGATCGGTGAGCATTGCGATGTCGGTGGGATACGAGATGTCGGTCAAAGCCATGGGGTGACCTTTCGAATACGTTGTACAGACGTTGACGGTTGGACGAGGCGGACGTGCGGGCATGGAGCCCGGCGCGAACAGGTTAGTGCAGGCCCATGCTGCCGGTGATCGTGTAGACCATAAAGACGATAAACGCGATGAGGGCGAGCACGATGATGATTTTTTGAGCCGGAGCCATGCCGGGGATCTCGCCCTCGGCCGTAGGCTCCTTGGAGGTGACCATGCGCTGGGCAAAGGTCATCTCGTCACGACTCGGCTTGGGCTCGGCGGGCTTGGGATGAGCCACCTTTTTAGGTTGAGGTTTGGGTGCGGCAGGCGCAGGCTTCGCGGCGGCGGACTTGGGTGCGGGCATGGGCTTGCGCTCGGATGCGGCATTCGCGGCGGCCTCCTCGGCCTTTGCGCGCTCGGCACGCAGGGCAGCCAGCTCCTCACGCTCGCGACGAGCCTCTTCCTGAGCCTCGCGGCGGGCCTTCTCGGCGCGGAGCTCTTCCAACTCGGCGCGCTCCTCGTCAGACAATGGTTGGGACTCAAGCTCGGCCATGGTACCGCCCTTTCTTTTTAAAAAAAGCCGCCGACACAATGTCAGCGGCTTATCAAATCCAAGGGTGGAGACGAAGGGAGTCGAACCCTCGGCCTCTGCCATGCGACGGCAGCGCTCTCCCAACTGAGCTACGTCCCCAGGACAAGTTGATATTTTACCTACGGCTCGCCAACTGTCAACGCCCAATACCCAGTCTTTTTGGGACGAAGCCATTTTGACTACTTTTCGAGCAGACAATCCTCTCGATGATTTTTTAATCCCCGTCCCAGAAAAATCATCGGCGAACGCGTTGCTTTGCGCTGGTAAGGACGCCGGTGGTGTCAAACGCTGGGGTGAAGCTCTCGTCTACCGCGCCGCCCTCTTGCCAGAACATCGTTGTAAAGCCCAGGTCGTCGGCATGGTCGAGCACCTGCTCGTACTCATCGCGCGTCACGGCTCGTGCCAGGTCGCCGCCCTGCTCGCGCATGAGCGCATTGGGCGTGTACTGGTTCATGACCGAGATCGGCACATCGCCCACCGTCTGCCACACAAGGTCCAGTACGCGACACGAATCGTCCGCATGCCCCGGCAGCACCAGGTGACGCACGATCATGCCGCGCTTCATGAGCCCGTCCTCGTCCACCAGCTCTCCCCCGCGGCGTTCGATCTCGCGTGCCATTTGCGCCAAGCCCGACACGGCCACACGCGGGTAGTCCTTAATGTGGGAGAGCGACTGCGCAAGCCCCGCATCGGCATATTTAAAGTCGGTAAGCCACACGTCGACCAAATCGCCGAGCGCCGCCACGGCACTCGCGCGCTCATAACCGCTCGTGTTGTAGACGATTGGGATGGACAGCCCGCGCGCCCGTGCCGCGGCAATCGCAGCCGGCAGCAGGTGCGCGTAGTGTGTCGCCGTCACCAGGTTAATATTGTTCGCACCCTGGTCCTGCAGCTCCAACATAATCTCGACCAGGCGCTCGGGCGAAATCTCAAGCCCAAAATTGCCCGTCGAGATCTCGTGGTTCTGACAATAGACGCATTTGAGCGAGCAGCCGCTAAAGAAGATCGTGCCCGAACCGGCCTCGCCCGAGATAGGCGGCTCCTCCCACATATGAAGCGCCGCGCGGGCCACCTTGAGCGTGTCGTTAGCACCGCATGCGCCGCGCGCACCCTCATCGCGCGCCGCACCGCAACGGCGCGGACACAAATGGCAGGCGGGCGAAAAAAGTTCGGTCAACGACGTCGGCATAAAAACATGCTCCAAAACAACGATTCAGCAGCTCAAGCGCAAAAGGACCAACCGCACGGACGGCTCAAGCCCAAGGTGCCGTAATCGTCCGACACGATTTTTGTAATGTCAAGACTGGAATCCACAAAGTGCCGCTTTATGATGTAGGTATTCCGCCCCCCGCGGAGCAACTGGGTGAACCGTCGCGTTTATTTAGGGAGCCCACACAGTCGTACCTAGTACAGGTATCCTTCGTTGTTAAGGACGCTGGAACAGTCGATGAGGGCACCCACCTGTTTTAGGTGGGTTCATTTTCGTAACGTGGGGGGTGGTTTTCTTTTGCCGAAACTCGCCATTGCAAATCTCGCCCAGATCCCCAAAAGGCACCAGGCAGAACCCCACCATCACTCGAATATCTGGTAAGCACGTGATTATCGCCCCGTGCAATTCCTCGCACCCTCCTTAGTCGAGTATCATGGGTCAGCTATACCCTTTGTGGCGTGGCATCCTTTGACCTTTTCCTTCGACGCTTGGCGGTTTATCGATTCATGGCTTCCTCCACGAGCTTCATACCGTACCTTTGCGTGGCGGCCGCGGCTTTTATCGCGACCTTCCTTGCGGTGCCCCTGGTCAAGCGCCTGGCAATCAAGCTCGACGCCGTCGACTATCCTTCCAAGCGCCGCATCAACACTAAACCCATCCCGCGCATGGGTGGCACGGCAGTCTTTTTGGGCCTCGTCGTCGCCTGCATCGTGCAGATCCTAGGCACCTGGTACCTGGGCTGGCCGCCCGCTTTGGTGCCCCACCCCCGTCTGCACATCAGCTACCCCATACTTGCGCTTTCTTTTACCGTCATCTTTGCGACCGGCGCGATCGACGACGTCTTCCAGCTCAAGCCCAAGCAAAAGCTCGCTGGCCAGGTCCTCGCCGCGCTCATCGCCTGCGTGGGCGGCCTGCGCATCGGCGTCATCGTCAACCCGTTTGCTCCTGGCGAGATCATGCTCGGCTGGCTCGCCTACCCCATCACTGTGGTCTACCTGGTGGCGTTCACCAACATCATCAACCTTATCGACGGCCTCGACGGTCTGGCCACGGGTATCTGCGGTATCGCGTCGTTCACCATGTTTTCGGTCGCGGTGCTCTCGGGCCGCATCGACGCCGCCGCGCTCTCCATCGCGCTCTTTGGCTCGTGCCTCGCCTTCTTGCGCTATAACTTCAACCCCGCGAGCATCTTCTTGGGCGACTCGGGATCGCTGCTTCTGGGCTTTGCGCTGGGCTCCATCTCGCTGCTCAACGTGAGCCGCACCGCCGCGCTCACCTCGCTCATCATCCCGCTCATCGTGGCCGGCGTGCCCATCATCGATACGTTTAGCGCCATCGTGCGCCGCAAGCGCGCTCACATTAGCATTGGGCAGGCCGACAAGGGCCACATCCACCACCGCCTCATTCAAGAGGGCTACAACCAAAAGCAGGCCGTACTGCTCATCTATGCCTGGTGCATCATGCTTTCGGCCGGCGCCGCGGCCATCAATCAGGTCGAGGTCCCCATGCGCGTGCTCATCTTTACCGTGCTCGCCATTGGCTCGGCGGCCTTCGCCAAGCACCTGCACCTGTTTGAGCCCGTGCTACGTCACCATTACAACAAGCGCACGCACGAGGACGAGCTGGTAACCCCCGACGACCCCGCTTTTAAGCAGGAGGAGCAAGCAGCCGAGGAACGTAAAGAAGAGCGCCACCACAAGCTCTAGGATAAGCTGCCGAGGATGCGCCCAGGCGCCGCTGACCAAGCGCGGCCGGGCCGCACCCAGCGCGCAAGCCGCCTCCCCTCCCGCCCCTCCAATAAACGCGTTATCATCTTGACCCATGAATATACGTTAGGAGCAATCATGCCAAACGAGAACAGCTACGAAGTCGCGCTGCAAAAGAGCAACGCCATTCGCGAGGGCCTGGCCAAGACACCCGAGAAGTTCACCATGCTTACCGGTGACCGCCCCACCGGGCGCCTGCACCTGGGTCATTACTTCGGCACCCTCAAGGGCCGTGTTGAACTGCAGAACATGGGCGCCAAGACCAACGTGCTCATCGCCGACTACCAGGTCATCACCGACCGCGACACCACCGAGCATATCCAGGACAACGTGTACAACATGGTCATGGACTACCTTGCCTGCGGTATCGACCCCGACAAGACCATGATCTACGCGCACTCCGCCGTGCCCGCCGCAAACCAGCTCATGCTGCCGTTCCTGTCGCTGGTGTCCGAGGCCGAGCTGGCGCGCAACCCCACGGTTAAGGCCGAGATGGAGGCCTCGGGCCACGAGCTCACCGGCCTTTTGCTCACCTACCCGGTGCACCAGGCCTGCGACATCCTGTTCTGCAAGGGCAATGTGGTGCCCGTCGGCCGCGACCAGCTGCCGCACATCGAGCTCACCCGCACCATCGCCCGCCGCTTTAACAACCGCTACGGCAAGGTGTTCCCCGAGGTCGACGCGCTGCTGTCCGAGACCCCGCTGCTGCCCGGCCTGGACGGTCGCAAGATGAGCAAGAGCTACGGCAACGCCATCAACATCTCGATGACCGCCGAGGAGACGGCCAAGCGCATCAAGAAGAGCCAGACCGATTCCGAGCGCATGATCACGTTCGATCCCGAGAACCGTCCCGGCGTGTCCGGCCTGCTTTCGACGGCCGCCATCTGCACCGGCCGTTCCGAGGTCGAGATTGCCGAGGAGATTGGCATGGGCGGCTCCGGCCAGCTCAAGAAGTACGTGACCGAGGCCGTCAACGAGTACTTCGCGCCGATCCGCGAGCGTCGCCAGCGCTACGAGAACGATCTGGACTATGTGAAGGACGTGTTGCACGAGGGCAACCGTCGCGCCAACGAGATCGCCGAGCAGACCCTGGCCGAGGTTCGGGACGCCATGGGCATGGTGTACTAGACCGATCTGCTGGCTTGAGCTTTCGATTGCTATAGGGCGGACGCTACGGCGTCCGCCTTTTTTGTTGCCCGACCGGTTCGGCTCCGGCCACCGCACTCCCCCGATAAACAGGAACGGGCCCGCCGGCAGTCAGTTGCCAGCGGGCCCGTTCCCGAAGTACACCGTTGAATCGCACAGAGGGGAGGAATGCGAATCAAACTCAACAGGGCAGGCTTTTTCATCGCCTAATGCCTGCTCCGTTGCTGAATACAATATAGTTCACCGTGGTTTACTTTCTTGCGTCAATATGCGCCGCCACACCTTCTCCATAAGTTAGCCCCGGTAAACCTACAACGGAAAACCACCACAAAGGGGACAGGCACCTTCGTGGTGGTTTTGGCCACGGCAGAACTGTTAGAGTCCAGCTGGCCAGCGACAGGCGGCCAAGTCGACGTGCATGGAATCGGTAAACGCCACGCCCTCCCCCATTAAGAGCTCGCGCTGAGCATCGGGGCCGCCAAAGGCAAAGCCCTCACAGATACGGCCGTCGGCAAACACCACGCGATGACAGGGAATTTGACCAGGGCGTGGGTTGCTATGCAGCGCATACCCCACATAGCGTGCACTTCGCGCGCGACCGGCGAGCAGCGCCACCTGACCGTACGTGGCGACCATCCCCTCGGGGATCTGCTCGACCACCTCATACACCTGCTCAAAAAAGCCCTCAGACGCCATCGCTCGCTCCCTTCTCCGCATTAACAGCATAAAGAAATGATCCCTTGGGGAAGGAGGAAAACGGATCATTCGCGGCCTCCGTGCGGTCGATGATCCGTTTTCCTCCGTCCCCAAGGGATCATTTGTTGGCAGGTTGGTTAGTTGGCGGGCTGGAAGAAGGCTACGGCTACGGCACCGGGGCCTACGTGGGTACCGATGGTGGCACCGATGGTGTGAACGGGCAGCTCGCCCTCGGTGTGGCCAGCCCACAGTGCCGCGCTGTCCTCGATATACTTCTTGAGCACCGCATCCGAAAGGCCCGTATAGCCGAGCGCCAGCGGCATGGAAAAGTCGATACCGCCCGCCTTTTCGACCTTTTGGTTCAGCAGGTTGCGGCCGTTCTTGGAACCGCGTGCCTTGCCCAGCTGCACGATCAGGCCGTCCTCGACAGCTACCACAGGCTTTACGTTGAGCAGCGTACCCACGGCGCCGGCAGCAGCAGACAGGCGACCGCCGCGCACCAGGTACTCCAGCGTCTCGAGCAGGCCGATAACCACCACGCGGTCGCGCACGGCCTCGACCGCCGCCGCGATCTGGGCCGCGCTACGGCCCTCGTCCACCAAGCGCAGCGCATACTCAACCAGGATGCGTTCACCCAGGGTGACGTTGTTGCTATCAACCACGTACACATCGCCGCCCGGCGCCTCGGCTAGCGCGGTACGGGCGCTCTGATTGGTGCCCGAGAGCTTAGCGCCCACGGTAATAATCACAGCCTCATCGCCGGCTTCGCGAACCTCGGCGATAGCCTGCGAAAACGCGTACGGGTTGACCTGACCGGTCTTGGGCAGCTCATCGCGCTCCACGAGCATCTCGTAAAAGCGCTGGTGATCGATGTCGATGCCATCCATGAACACATCGGTTCCAAAGGTGACGGACAGCGGCAAAACGGCCAGTGCCGGATGCTCGGCCGGCGACATATCGCTTGCGGAATCGGTAATAATGCGGACGGACATAGCGAATCCTTTCTTGCGCGGACCTCGCGCAGGGAATTTTGACAGCAATGCCCCGGCACGGTATACGCGCTTAAACGGGACGATGCAGTTGTTAATGGGAAGCAAATGCCCAGGCGGCCCTACAGCTCGCGCAAGGTGTTGAGAATCGTACGCAGCGACGCATACATCTGCTCACGCTGCTCCACGCCCATGGCCTTGCCGGTGGTGTCGAGCACTTCACGAATAATACAATCGGCCTCGTTCATGCTCTCGCCGCCCAACGTGGTCAGGCGAACCGGGGCGCGATACTTAACGGCGGCATCGCCCGAATCGTCGACTTCGACGTAGCCGCCCTCCTCCAGATGCGCCAGCGTGCGCGAGACGGCAGCGCGGGTCACGCCAGCCATGCGGGCGAGGTCGGCACCAGTCAGGCCGTCCTTGCTGCGCTCAAGATAGTACAGGCACATGATGTCGGAGCCCTTAAGGCCCAGCCTTGCGCCCTCAGATGTCTTAATGCGCTGGATCTCCTTGTAGAGTCCGCTGATCAGTCCGACAAAGTCCTCGAAACGTGTCTCGTCGCTCTGTTGCATGGGAGACGACCGCCTTTCGCTTGCATAATGCTAACGGGTAAACATCTTAGCCGTACCCAGCGACCGCAAGCCCCGCACGCCCTATTTGTTAACTCATCAACATAAAAACCACCACAAAGGGGACAGGCACCTTTGTGGTGGTTTTGACCGGCGAGTATGATTTGCAGAAGTTGCTACAGCTCCACGCGGGGATTGTCGCGGGTCACAAGCGTCTTAACGACAACCGTCGCTCCCAGATAGCGCTCGAGCAGATCGGCAAGACGGTCGATGGCGGCCTGGCAGTCCCCCATTCGCTCGGGCTCTACGCACTCAATCGCCAGGAATGCGTCGGCCGAATCGTCGGATAGAGCCGTTCGAACGCCGTCGCGCCAGTTCCAGCAGCGGCACACGGCGCCCGCATCGTCAATGTAGGCGAGCTCGCCGGGCAGCGTCGGGTCGTCCGCTTCCTCGCCAAGCGGCAGGAACGCATCCCCGCCGTCGGTCACCTTCAGGCGAAGGTCCCCCTCAATCGCATGCAGATCCTCGCCTCCCACGGGCAGTGCATAGGACAGCGACACCGTGTTATAGATATCCACCGCGGGCGTAATGTGGCCCACCGGCTTGCCCTTGAGCACGCGCTTGAGCAGGTTCTCGATTGAACAGCGCGCGCCCTTTTTGGTCTTGAACAGACGATAGGCCTCGCGCCATGCCTTGACCGGTGCGTTCTCGCTGATTGTATCGCTGGTCAGATGACGCTCCGCATCGATATTGGCACGGTCGAGCAGCGCCGCTATCGCGTCCACATCCTCTTGAGGTATCTGGGCCGCGGGCTTCATACCCTCCACGACCACAACACCGACCGCCGCCTGAGGAAACAGCTCCCAAAATGAATCCTCGGCAATAAAGCTCTTCATACATGCTCCCTTCACGATTCGCGCCCGAGCGAGGGCACCCAAACAAAAAGCGCCCTTACGACGGCCACCTTCAAAGTCCTACGGTGCCGCCACAAGAGCGCTTACGCTGCCCCCATCCGGAGAAGGGGGCGATATGTCAGGCGTATTGTAACCTGAGTCATCCGCGCGAGCAAAACCACCACAAAGGTGCCTGTCCCCTTCGTGGTGGTTTTGGGTCTAAGGCGGCGCTAGCGGCGGAGTCCCAGCAACCCGCGGCCGCGATGACGGGCCTCGGCGGACACCTGGGCGTGCGGGCCGGCGGCTTTGACGGACTCGGGCAGGTGCGAGTACTTCTTCTCGAAGTTCTCCTCAAACATCACCGCCAGGTTGTGCGCAGCCTCGTCGTAGCGCGCGGTGCTCTGCCAGTACTGGCGCGGCACCAGGATGCCGTCGGGCACACCGTGGCACGTGGTGGGAATGTCGACGTTAAAGATATCGTCGTGCACGAACTCGCTGTCCTCGATGGTACCGTCGAGGGCGCGGGCCACCAGGGCGCGCGTGTATGCAAGCTCGATTCGATGGCCCACGCCATAACCGCCACCAATCCAGCCGGTGTTGACCAGATAGACGCGGGTGCGTCCGTCGGCGATACGCTCGCCGAGCATCTTGGCATAGACCATGGGATCGAGCGGCATAAACGGCTCGCCAAACAGCGAGGAGAACGTGGGCGTGGGCTCGGTGACGCCGACCTCGGTGCCGGGGATCTTGGCGGTGAAGCCCGTCACAAAGTGATACATGGCGGCATCGGCCGTCAGGCGCGAGATAGGCGGCAGCACGCCAAAGGCATCGCAGGTCAAAAACAGCACGACGCTCGGGGTGGTGCCCATACCCTTGGTCCACGCGTTGGGGATATGCTCGACGGGATAGGCCACGCGCGTGTTGTGCGTGATCGAGACATCATCATAGTTAGGCTTGCGATTCTCATCGAGCACCACGTTTTCGCAGATGGCGCCAAAGCGGACGGCGTTGAAGATCTCGGGCTCATGGAACGCGTCCAGGCCCTCGCACTTGGCATAGCAGCCTCCCTCGATGTTGAAGATGCCCATGTCGGACCAGCCGTGCTCGTCGTCGCCGATCAGCAGGCGCGTGGGGTTGGCCGAAAGCGTGGTCTTGCCCGTGCCGGAAAGGCCAAAGAACACGGCCGTCTCGTGCGTGACGGGATCCATGCTGGCCGAGCAGTGCATGGGTAGCACGTCGTCCTCGACGGGCAGTAGGTAATTCATGACGCTGAAGATGGACTTTTTGATTTCGCCGGAGTAACCGGTGCCGGCAACCAGAATCACGCGCTCCTGGAAGTTAATGACCACGGCGGCGCTGGAGTTGAGGCCCTTAATGGCGGGATCGCACTGGTAGCCCGGCGCGGCGAGCACGCAGAAGTCCGGCTCGCCGGTGCGCGCGATTTCGCGGGCGAGCGGACGGGCGAGCATTTGCTTAATGAACAGCGCCTGGCTGGCACGCTCGCAGGCGACGAGCAGGCGACGCGTATGGTTGCGGTCGGTGCCGGCCATGCCGCGGGTGACGAACACGTCGCGCTCGTTGAGGTAGTCGACAATACCGGCCTTGATGGTCTCGTAGCTCTCGATCGAAAGCGGGCGGTTGACGGCGCCCCAGGCGATCTTGTCGTGAACATCGGGGGTGTCGACGATAAAGCGGTCATTGGGGGAACGGCCGGTGCGCTCCCCCGTCTCGATCACCAGCGCGCCGTTGGATGCCATGCGACCTTCTTCGCGGCGGATAGCGTGCTCGACGAGCTCCGCGGCGGGTAGATCGACCAGCAGACGGGGCTGGTTCTCGGCGGGGTCTTCGACCAGCGTAATGCCAAAGTTGGACAGAACTTCTGCAGGGGTAACACCAGGCATGGGGCCTCCTTTAAAAACGCGACACGTGGACGCGACGCGCACTTTACTCACGTAAAGCCCGTTGTACCCGATATGCAAAAACGTTTTTGCGGCAACGGCGAAGCGCCCGCCCAACGGTCAAAAATCGCAGGCAAGCGGCCTGGTCATTGGGGACGTTCTTAATCGACTAATCGTTGGGGACACTTATGAACAGGCAACAACCAAGGAGTGTCCCTAGATGCCGACACTTAGGGACGTTCCCAAAGTGCCGACTACAGCGGCAGGCCTTGGCCGAGCATGGCGATGACGCTCATGAGGACCAGCATGCCGGCGGCGTAGGGCAGCACTGCGCCCAGGAGCTCGGCGTCCTTACCGCGCACGTGCACGGCAGCGAGGCCAATCGCGAGCGTCTGCGGCGAGACCATCTTACCGGCGGCGACACCCAGGGCGTTCAACGCAACCATCCAGTAGTCGCTCACACCCAGCGCCGAAGCGGCCTGGCTCTGAATGGGACCAAACAGCATGCCCGACGATGTGCCCGAACCGGTCACGAACGCACCGACGGCACCGATCCACGGGGCCAGAATCGGGTACAGACCACCGGCGACGGCAATGCAGAACGCACTGATCGAAGAGATCATGCCCGCATAGCCCATCACCTTGGCACAGCCCAGCACCGAAAGCATCGTGATTACCGTCGGCATCATCTGCTTCACAGTCGCGGCCAGCACCTCGCCCATCATGCGCGGCGAAGCCCCCTGAATGGCGCCGCCGATAAACGCGGCCAGGAAGATCCAAACACCCGGCGTGTTAATCCACGAAAACGTGAGCGTGCCGGGGTTCTCGCCGCAATACACCTGCACGTGACTCGCAAAGGGCGCAAGCGCGGCATGCACGGCGGGCACCAGGTTGGACGTACCCAACAGCAGTACAAAAATCAGGATGAAACACGACCAGGCAGAAAGCGCCGACTTAGCGGTGAGCTGCTCACCGGCCTCGATATTCATGTGAAAGCGCGCGTCCAGGTGACCGGACTTCTCGGCGCGCATGGCAAGCGCGGCGGTCAGCGCGAGCGACACGATGGAGCCCACGACCACGGCAAGCTCGGGGCCCACAAACATAGCGACGACCAGGGCAGCGCCGACAAAGGACGCACCAGAGAGCAGCGCGATACCGGCCACGCCGTGCAGGCGCTCGCCTACGCTCGCAACATCGCCTTGATCGTCGGTCACGCGGCCCGCAACCAACACGATGAGCAGCGGCATCACCACAAAGAACGGTGCGAGCTGCACCAGCTGAACGGTCGCCAGGTGCAGGGAATCCAGACCCACCAGGTCGGCAACGGACACCGTGGGGATGCCGATGGAGCCGTAGGGCGTGGGCACGCCGTTGGCCAGCAGGCAGATCAGCACGGCAGGCACGGCCTCAAAACCAAGGCCCGCGAGCATGCCGGCGGGAATGGCGACAGCGGTACCAAAGCCAGCCATGCCCTCCATAAAGCCGCCGAAGCACCACGCCACGAGCAGCGCCAGCAGACGGCGATCGCTGCTGATGGAGGTGATCATGCTGCCGATCACGTCCATGGCGCCCGTGCGAACGCAGAGGTTATACGTAAAGACGGCGGCGATAATCACCAACACGATGGGCCACAGCGCCATCAAAAAGCCCTCGAGCGAGGCCGTGGCTATCTGCGCCACCGGCAAATGCCACCACGCAAAGGCGAGCACGCACGAAAGAACAAACGAACCAATCGCGGCTTTCCAGGCCGGCCATTTAAAGCACAGCAGCATCACGACAAGCCAGATGATAGGCACAAGAGCCAGCAAAAATGCGGCGACGTCCATGGGTAAAAGCTCCTTGGTACCGCGAGGGCGGCATCGGGGGTGTCATAAAACTTGAACAGGATAACGCACGCTTACCGACAATTTTCTGCCGCCTGCCGAAATATTGAACAATCCGTTCAAAAACACGAGCAAACACCGCCGCGTCTATACTAGAGCGCAGCAATAGAAAGGACTCCGCCTTGAGCATCACGCCCCTCGATAGCATCCGCCGCGCCATCGCCCGCCGCAACGGCGTCACCGACCCCACCGTATCGGGCGGGGCGCACGGGCAGGGCGGACGCATCGAGAACGGCCTGTTCCCCGAATCGCACACCGCCGAGGAGCTCGCACGAATCCAAGAGCTAAGCCAGCGTAACGCCGGCGGTCCCGACAGCAACCAGGCCACACGCCGTCGCCGCGAGCGCGATCGCCAGCCCGGCCCCATCCACCGCATGGTCAATGCCTGGTGGAACCGCCTGCTCGGAGCCGTCTACGGCGGCGGCTTCTCCACGCAAGAAGCCGAGTACGAAGATCATGCCACCCGTCGCGACTACCTTTGGAATACCCTGGGCACCGCCGTATGGGGCATGGCGTTTCCTCTGCTCACCATCGTGTCCACGCAGCTCGTGGGCGCCGAGGAAGCCGGCAAGTTCTCCATTGCGTTTGTCACCGGCACGCTCATCATGATCGCGTGCAACTACGGCGTGCGCAATTTTCAGGTCTCGGACATCGACGAGAAGGCGTCCTTTGCCTCCTACCAGCTCAACCGCTGGCTTTGCGGAGCATTCGCGCTGGCCTGCGGCCTTGCATACAGCAGTGCCCGCGGCTACGACGCGCAGATGGCAACGATCGGCCTGGGCGTCTACCTGTATAAGGTGATCGACGGCGTGGCGGACGTGTACGAGGGCCGCCTGCAGCAGGCCGATAAACTCTACCTGGCCGGCATGAGCCAAACGCTGCGCTCCGTCGGCGTCATCGCGGTCTTTAGCGTGGCGCTGTTCCTTACGCGCAGCATGCCCATCGCGGCCATGGCCATGGGTGTCACCGCCATCGTCTCGCTCGTGCTGGTCACCGCGCCGCTGGCCCTGCTCGAAACCGAAAAATCGCGTCGCGTGAGTCTGCGCGAGGTCGGCCACCTGTTTGTCCAGTGCGCCCCGCTCTTTGGCGCACTGTTCCTGTTCAACCTCATCGAGAGCATGCCCAAGTTTGTGATGGAAGGCACGCTGGCCTACAAATATCAGCTGTATTTTAATGCCCTGTTCTTTCCGGCGCAGGCTATTTTGCTGAGCATTGGATTTGTCTATAAACCGCAGCTTTTGCGTCTGTCGAGCATTTGGGCGAACCCGCGCAAACGCCGCCGTTTTGACTTAATTATTGTCGCCGTCATGGCGCTGATCGTGGCCATCACCGGCGTATGCGCCGCATTTATGGCAGGCCCCGGTATTCCCCTCATGAGCTTTATGTACGGCCTCAACTTTGAGCGCTACCGCGCATTGGCGCTGCTGATGGTCGTCGCCGGCGGCGTAACCGCGGCCATCGATTTTATCTACGCCATTATCACGGTGCTGCGCCACGCTGGAGACGTCACCAAGATCTACCTGATCTGCTTTGCCGTGAGCGTGGTGCTCCCGGTGATCCTGATCAACCTGCTGGGCCTGATGGGCGCCGTCGTGAGTTACCTGGCTATCATGGCCCTGCTGCTGGTGCTGCTGATTGTCGAGTACGCCCACATCCGCCAACGCATCGAACGCGACCGCAACCCATACGGCGCCTAATTAGCTGCCCCCGGTCACCGGAATTTGCGATGGAATCACCCCGGCTGGGGTCTCGTTGCGGACAATATGCATCACGCAAAACTAAGTGAGTAGACTTTTACCGAATCCCCGACCACACCGACAAAGCACAAGTCTGTGACCTGCGGTTTTATTGAGGCGAACATGTTGAGTGCTCGGCATTTCCAAAAAAGTCTACTCACTTAGCCAGCGGGCGGCCAAATGATTATTTAATCCCCGTCCCAGAAAAATCAATTAGCGGGCAGAAGGGCAAAAGTAGTCAAAAAGGCCCCGTCCCAAATTAGCTACCCTTTGCAGCGATTATTCGCCCGGGTTGATGTTCGCATAAAACTCCGCCCCGTCGTCCAGGCGCAGGATCCCGACGCGGCCGAACTCGGAACCGGTGGCCGCCGCGCAGTCGATATCGATGCGATCGGGCACGCCGGCGGTATCCTCGCCACCCAAGCGCACCATCCGCCCGCGGCCCGACTCCTCATCGAGCCCTGCCAGGCCGCCAACCTCGCAATAACGCCCCAGCGACACCGTGGGCGTGTGGCCGCTCACCACGACCGGGCCCTTGCCCTCGGCAGAAAGCAGTCCCGTCGGAGCATCCCAGTAGCCGTGACGAATCCACAGCAAGTCATCGGACGACTGCACGGCGAGCATTTGCTGCAGAAGCTCGTTATCGACATCGACCGCTCCCCTGCCGTTGCCGCAATCGACACCATGCTCAAGCAAAAACGCACGCGCCGCCTCGGCCTGAATGCCGGCGTGCACCAGCAGGTACGGCCGCTCGGCAGTCTCGGCCACCGCATACAGCGGCAGGGCAGCAGCCCAGCGCACCAGCTCCTCGTATGCCTCAAATTCCATTTCGTTGAGCTGCCGGCGCGTGGTCCAACCGCCGTTGATGTCCCAGGTCTCGGCATCGAGCGGGTCCTGGCCAATGATCGCGTCGAGCATAATCTGCTCGTGGTTGCCCTTAAGCACGCGAGCGTTGGGCAGCGACCGCACCAAGTTGATGACACCGACCGGATCGGGACCGCGGTCGATCATGTCGCCCAGCACATACAGCGTGTCGTCGGACGTCAGCGAGATCTTGGAAAGGGCCTCGTCCAGCGCGCGCACGTGCCCGTGAGCATCAGATGTCACATAGATCGCCATGGAACGCCTTTCCCTGCATTACGGCCGAAGCCCGATGCCACGACTAAAACTTCAAGTTGAACTTAAACGTTACCCATTGTACTCCGTTGCAATAAAGCTGGAAAGTGCCACCGCTGCCAACGGTCACAAGCGGCCGCCCGCACGCCCCGAAAACACCGCGCCACCAGCACCAACGCCCCAACCAGCACCGCCCGCACCCCCCGCCTCGTGTCGATAATGCGAACGCCCGCGGCTCGGCCCCATAAACCCACCATCTTTGGGTACAAATAACCGCAGACAACTGACCGTGCCACGCCAACCACCCAGGAGCGGACACTACCCATGAACCAGATACTTCTCTTTATCGGCCTCGTCATCATTTTGTGTCTGACCATCAAACCCGTCGGCAAAAAGCTCCCCTTCCCCACCCTGCTCATCTTTATCGCGCTCGGTATGCTGCTGGGCGTTAACGGCCCGGCGCACATCGACTTTAACGACTACGCGCTCACCGAAACCGTCTGCAGCACGGCGCTGCTGTTCATCATGTTCTACGGCGGCTTTAACACCAACATCGACCGTGCCAAACCTGTCGCCGCGCCCGCGGTACTGCTGAGCACGCTCGGCGTTATCGCCACCGCCGGCATCACCGGCGTGTTCGCACACTTCGCGCTGGGCTTCGACTGGATCGGCGGCCTGCTGCTGGGCTCGGTCGTGGCATCGACCGATGCGGCGAGCGTCTTTAGCGTGCTGCGCGAGCACAACCTTTCGCTGAGGGGCGGCACCGACTCGCTGCTCGAGGTCGAATCCGGCTCCAACGACCCCGTCGCCTACATGCTCACCGCGGTGCTCGCGACCATCGCGGCGGACGGCAACATCGACATTCCCGTGCTGCTGGCCAAGCAGATCATCCTGGGCGTGGGGCTGGGCCTTGCCATCGGCTGGACATCCAGCCGTCTAATCGAACGCGCACACGCAACGGCCGAAGGCGCGCAGACTATCTTTTTGTTCGCCGTGGCGATCGTCGCCTACGCGCTGCCGAGCTATCTGGGCGGCAACGGCTTTTTGGCCGTATACCTGGCAGGCATTGTGCTGGGTGCAAGCGGCATCACCGGCAAGGTCGAGATGGCGCACTTCTTTGATACCCTCACCGAAATGGCCGAGATGACCATCTTCTTTTTGCTGGGCCTGCTCGTCACGCCCGCGCGCCTGCCGCAAATGCTGTTGCCGGGCCTGGCGCTCATGGCGTTTATGCTCTTCGTGAGCCGCCCCATCGCCGTCGGCCTGCTGTTGGCGCCCTTTAAGACCAATCCTCGCCAAGTCGCGCTCGTAAGCTGGGCGGGCCTGCGCGGCGCGGCTTCGGTCGTATTCAGCCTCTTTGCCGTGGTGGTCGGTGTTCCCGGTGGGCACGATCTGTTTGACCTGGTGTTTGTGATTGCCGTGTCGAGCATTGTGGTGCAGGGATCGCTGCTACCGGCGGTGGCGAAAAAGCTCGACATGATCGACGCGGAAGGCGACGTGCGCCGCACCTTTAACGATTACCGCGACGAGGACGGCATGTCGTTCGTTAAGCTCAAGGTGGGCGCGGGCCATCCGTTTGCCGGTCGATCACTCGCCGATATTGGCAGCGCGACGGACATGCTCGTGGTCCTGGTGCTGCGCGATGGCGCGCACCCGGTACTGCCAAACGGCGATACCGTCATCGAGGAAGGCGACCTGCTGGTTATGGCCGCGCCGACGTTTGAAGAGCGTGCCGAGGTTACGCTGCGCGAAGTCACCGTGACGCCCCACGGTCGCCTGGCAGGACTGCGCCTGCGCGACGTGCCACAAGGCAAGCATCCCTTTATCGTGGTGATGCTCAAGCGCGACGGCCAAACGATCATCCCCGACGGCAACACCCTCATATACGCCGGCGACGAAGCCGTCATCGCCACGCTAGCGTCGTAGCCATCCCCACCCATAGGTTGCGGTGAAATAGGGACTGAATAGGCCTTCTAGCAGCCTAAACAGTCCCTATTTCACCGCAAGTTATTGAGGGGATGGGGTTGAAGTTCAATCGCGGCTACCAGTCCTCGTCTGCGCCGTAGTCATCGTCCGCGTCGTCTTCGACGGCAAAGTCTCGGAGGTCGAGGCCTTCGCGTTCGGCTCGGGCTAGGAGCTCTTGGGGCGACTCGTCCTCGATATCCATCACGTCGAGCATGGCGGCCGGAAAGCCCACGCCCGCCGCGGACCCCGCGCGGTCGAGCAGGCTCTCGCGCAGCTGATCTACATCAACTTCGATCTTCATGGCTAAACCTCCCTAACCGCCTCAAACCAAATGTCTCAGTCATAGCTCAATTCCGAAGTAGCATCGCCAAGCAACCGCTCAAAAATAATGCGAAGATCTTCCTCGTCTAAATAACCGTTCTCAAGGTAGAGGCCGCAGCGGCCGCATCGCCGTTAACGAAATAGCCGCCGGCTTTGACCGCGCTCGAATGATGTCCAAAAATAATGCTTCCGCTCATTCGTTGCGCGCATGATTCGATATGCAATCTAAACGAATTATACGGTACAGCAGCGCAACCCTTACTCCGGATACAGCATATCCTGTTCTCTATCCAATCGAACGCTCACCTGCTTTACCTGCGTACGTATGACCGGCTTTTTAATCGAAACACCGTAAAGCTCATACAGCAGCTCTGCCATCTGAGATACCGACATGGCTCCACGCTGGTGAACAAGTGAATTGAGCAGCCCCGCCGTGCTAAACGACCCTGACATCTTGCAGAACAACATGGCGTCGCCAATAGACGTACGTTTAATACGACCCCCCACATAGCCCTGCATCATGATTGCCTGGCACACATAGTCATCTAGGCCCAAATCGAGCAGCGTATCATTCAGCGCATCAAAGAAGCCAAACTCTTTGAGGTTGGCCACGCTATAAGGCCGCCCCGGTTCCATGCAGTCAATAACGGCATCCAGAATTGCACGCATCATCTGAGCGCCAACAGGATGAGGGGCAGACTCAAAGACGGCGATATTCAAGTACTCACGAGGCCCGATCTCAAGGACAGAAAACGCCCGCTCTGCCTTATGAAGCTCCGAAATAAAATCCCTATCATTAATCACCTCGTTGGTGAATTCGCCAAATTCCAGACAAAAATATTCATGCTCCGAAATCAATTGGGCAAAGTAATCATGGGCATCTATCGATTTGTCAATTACGGTACCACCGCAAAGGTGCAGACCATACGGGGCAAGCAGCGCATCCGTAAGCACAAAATTCGAACGCTGCGGATACGCGCCAAGAAATGAAGACTCGATGTCTCTGGCCCTGCCGCCTGTGCCGACCCGCCCCAAAATAGCGCCGAGTGACGAGCGCTCATCGTCATCAAGCTCAACCGTATCGACGATATAAAGACCGTCATGACACCAACGCTCAAAGCCGTTCAAAAAACTCCCACGGAACGTTGTCTCCTTCACGCCATAGCGACGCTCGTATTCTTCAGAAACAGCCACGGCGTCCGCCGGTCCGATATCCCTTATCACGCCGACGATTTGCGCATCACGGTCGGCGCTACCCAACGTCAGCATCGGCACGCGAGAATACTCAACGCCCTCAATCGGTTCGCACCAATGCGTAAGAACGTAGTGGAGCTCATATTCGTTTCTGATATCAAACGCAGCAAGCAACTTTGCAATCGAAGGCTGCTTCATTAAAAACACTGTGGAGCACTCGATATCAAGATGAACAAGCGATGCGACGGCAGCCCGAAGCGGGGCAAAATCATACTGACTAGAATGATAAGGACGCACACCCCTTCGCGCGCCGTCTCCATCGCTCGGCACGTGCGCATCCATGACGCCATCGTATCGATCGACGCAGGCACCGAACGCTCGCGCCGTCGTCGGATCGAGTCGTCTAACGCTGCCCAGGTCGTGCTCGGCAATAAATGAACAGTACAGGTCATACAGGCGCCGTTCGTCCATGGGACATTCTTGTAAGTGCTCAGCTAGTAGATAGTCAACGATGCTCTCTTTATCGAGCTTTATGCGCTGACTCCCAATGAGCAGATCGTTGCCGACCGCCCGTAGCGAAGCAACGGCATCGCGTACATGTTCGGAAAGCCCCTGGTCATGCAAGGCGTCTAAAAGAGGCAAGCGGTCCGCGACACGAGTTTTGGAGACTGCCGCAAGATAGCGATAGTCGCGTTCGCTAAGACCAGTTATGCGGGCAAATTGATCAGGCGTCATGGCGTACCGGTCAACAAATGATTGATAAACGTCCCCCTCGAGCAAGACACGGTCAGCCAGTGCCGATTCGCACATCTGCCTCACCCGTTCGCGCGTAATGGACAGTTTGTCACCCACCTCTTGCAACGTAGCGCCATCGAGACGCATACGCAGCGCATCGGCATGACGGGCATCAATCGTGTCAAGCCATTCGTCTAAGGAGCACACGTGAGGCAGGAGTTTGCGAGAATCGGCGTCGAATTCAACACGTCCCCCGCTATTTTGCGCGGCCAAGAGTGCAGCCTCCGTCCAATCTGACCCCGACGGAACGGCTACGCCCCCCATTGTCCCAAAGCTCTCAAGCACGTCATCGACATCTCGAGCAAGTTGCCTCGCACGGCACAGAGCCGCGACCGAACTTGATTCAAGCTCGTTAACCAGCGACGTGATGACCTCTTTATCGAAACTACCAGCCCTTAGCATTCGCTGTGCCTTGGGCGTCAACAAAACGACTAAGGCAGGATGGAACGGGTTATAGCCATCGGCAATCAACCTCCGCTGCATTTCATTAACAACCCGAACGGCGCTCTCGTCAAATTCACCCAGGAACGATTGCTCGTCAAAAGGCTCGACGGCGGCGGCGCACCACGCAGGAGGATTCTCGCCAACACGCTCGCAATAGTCTATCAGCGATTTAATAACGCTACTAACCGCACCTCCGCCCATACCGGGAATACGCGCGAGTCCCTCCCTCTTGAGCTTATTAATCCTATCGATCGTCTCAATACCATGTACGCGCAGCCGACGTTCCACGGGCTCGTTTAGACCAAGTGCCGCAATGTCAAGACTAACAAGAGGGTTCCGCTCGTTGGCCGCAAGTTCGGGCAGCGCAACAAGCAATCCAAGGGAGTCAAATGAAAGGCCCTGGCAGTTGGCAATACCCCGGAGCGCCTGGAGCTGTTGTTTGGATAATGCGTAGCTTAACGGACGAGCCGCTTCGAGGAAGCAGGCGCGAGTTTTACCAATCGGTCCCGCGCCCAAACCAGGCTCGCCATCAAGCCCATCCAACAGAGCAACTGCGCCCCTGACGTCAGCGACACGCTTTTCTGTAAAGCGATTGCAGGCGCACGTGGGAAGCTCCAGGCAATCGAAGGAATCATCGAGGAACAGGGGCGCCAACGAACAGCTGCCCGTTGCCTCATCTGTAACAGCGACCCCCACGTCAGCCCCCTGAGCTGATTCGGCGGCCAAAACCGAGCCCTTTTCAACCTTCTCATCAGCAACAGGAGAAAGCACGCCCAAAAGCTCTTCCTCTGGCGCCGCCGGAGCCCCGAGTAAAACCTCATTAAGCGCCGCACCAGCAACCAAAGGCGTAAATCCCTCGGCGCTAATCTCCAAACGTCCCTCTTGGCATAGCTCCACCAGCGCAATGGCAACGTCGCCCTTAGAACAAGGCGAAACGTATGACGTAAGCACATCGAGCGTGCGGATGCCCTCGATACTCGAAAGCACATTTATAACTGTGGCTTTAAGCTCTTCACTTTTCATGTTCGTCCCGGCACCCTTCCTAGATACGATGAACGCTTATGAGCTGGCGGGGAACCCGCCTTACTGGCCCAGCTCCTTAAGCGCTTGCAGCGACGCTGCGCGGGTCTCGGCGTAAGCAAGGCGTGCGTCGCGAAGCTGTTCGTCAATCTGATCGACCTGGCCGCTCAGTGCATCAATCTGCCTGCCGACTTCCTCCATCTCGACAATCGTCCTCCAACCGCGCTGATCGGAGAGCTTCTCGTGCTTATAGCGCAGGACAAGCAGCTGGTTGAGCAAAGCAACACGTGCCTGGTCGAGCTCTTCCATCTTGTCGCGCGCGGCCTTTACCTCCCGCGCAATGCGCAGCTTTTCCTGCGCTTTTGCAGAGGGCTCGGGGGCAGGTTCCGATGCAGACTCTGGCGCCGTCTCGGACTCGGACTCGGGTTCCTGTTCAACGTCGAGCGCCGCCTCGGGTTCGGGCTTCGCGAGAGCCGCTTCGTCCATCTCCAAAAACACGCATATGCCAGGCTCCGTTGCAGGACGCGGCTCAAACACCGTAGCGACTACGCTGCCACTCAGCATCGCACTCTGTGAGCAAAGTACTGCGCGAAAGCGACGCATAAGAAAGCCAAACCCAGAAATCTGCTGCGCCAGGCGCTCGTCATAGGCAACACAAATCTTGTCCTCGCCTGTTTGGCGCACCGAGAGCCAATCACCCACGCACATGAGCTGCACCAGTGTGATGGGCGTCAGATCGCCCTCAAAGAGCAGCTGCAGACGGGGTGAAACATCATCGCGAGGAACGACAAGCTCGGTATGCTTCTCGAGCTCAACAAGCGTGGTGCCAACATACTGGCACAAATCGATGTTGCTCGGAACGTCCGTAAAATGCTCGCGAGCATGACCCAGGAGTCCCTCGCTTTTGTCGCTGTTGACACGGATGCGCTTAACGGCGTGCGACGACCCATCCCACGTCACGTCGGAATGCGTTAAGAACAGCCAGCCGTCGCAAAACAGCTCCATGGCAAAGATGGGAAAGGCTTTCTGCATCGTTTACATCTCCTTGTGTTCTTGCGTATCGGCCGCGGCGTCGTGGTCGTTGATCTCGTTCCGCTGTTCCTCGTCATCGAACAGGCCCTTAAACACCAATTCCAGATCGCGCTCGTCGGTATAGCCGGGCTCCAGCGTGCCACGGTCGATTGAGTCGAGCATAACCTGCTCCTTGTGCTGCAGCCGCTCGTAGATATTGCGGTCGAGCGACCACGGCCCGCCGCGGCGTTCGTACACTGCGCGCAGGTAGTGATACTGCGTGTATTGCTCTTGCGGCAGGCCCAAGCGATGAATGCGGTCTTTGGACTGCAGCAAGTGCACCAGGTTGTAGCTGCACTCAAAGTAGACGGCGTCGTGGCACACGCCGTGAAGCGAGACCGACTCGGCCAGTGTGTGTGGGTTGGTAACCAGCACACTCGTCTCCCCCGCCTTAAACGAATCGATAACGCGGGCGCGCGCGGGCATATCGGTCGACCCACTGATAGCGCGAGCCGTAATGCCGCGCTCGCGCAGCTCGTGCACCACATTACGAATGCTACGCTTAAAGATGCACCACACAATGACCGACTTGCCCTGGGCTACCAGCGACGCGACCAGGTCCAGGCAGGCGACCATCTTGGCTGTGGGCCGGTCATCCACCTGCAGCCCTTCCAGCGCTTTGCCCGCGCCCGTCTGCACCTCGCCATCAAACAAGTCGGCATAGTCGCCGGCGCTCAGATCTTCGGCCAGCATGCGCGGGTCGGACGAGAGCTGCAGCAGGCGAATGATCATCTCGAACGGCTCGCCCGAAAGCGTGCGCAGCACCTTTTGAAATAATTGCTGCTCCCAGCGATCCGCCGTCACATCAACCAGATGATCCTCGTTGGCCTGCGGCACGCCCAGCTGATGCTTATTGGTGCGACAAAAGAACGGCGCGATGGACTCGTTAATATGCTCAACGTCGTCCTCGCTCGTCGACTTAAGGGCGTTGGAACTCATGCCAAAGTACCAGTTGTAGTCGCGCGGCCATAGGCAGTGGAGCAGGTTGTATAGGTCCTCAAACGAGTTGGGGATCGGCGTACCGGTAAGCGCGATAAAGTACGGCGCCGCCGCGGCAATCTGCACCGCGCTTGCCACGCGCTTGCCACCCACACGCTTCACCTTATGGACTTCGTCGAACACCACCAGGGCGCGATCGGCAGCAATGCGCGCGGCCGCCTCCCCCAGCGCGACGGACTCGTAGTTGAGCAGAATCATGTCGTAGCGCTTATAGTCGAACAGCAAAGTGCTGCACTTGTCGCGCGTGGAACGACCGCGAAACTCGGGGTCATGAAAGCACAGCGAACGCAAAAGGCGATCGGCTCCAAAGCAAGCCGCCCATTCGTCGCGCCACGAGCCAAAGGCGTTCTTGGGCGAAAGAACGATGATGCGATCGACCAGGTCGCGCTCGCGCAGGTAGGCAAACGTGCCCAAGACCGACGCCGTCTTGCCCGAACCGGGAACGGAGAAATTGGCGCAGCGACCCATAGCGCTCATAAAGAACGCATCCCACAGCTGGCGGTCCTTAAGTGGGCGTTGCATCAGGGCGTCCTCTGCCTGGCAAAACTCGCCAAAGCGGTCCAAGACCGACTCATCGTGCGCCTTGATCAGCAGGCCCACGCGCGCCTTCTCACGCAACAGGTCCTCGCGCGCGGTAAGGCCTCGCAGCAGGTCCGGATCGATTTCGCAGTCCACGCCAAAGCTTGCCGCCTGCTGCAGCAGTTCGATGACGCGCTTGGCGCCGGGATCTTCCATCGCCAGCGAAAAGAGCACGTCCGCCTCTCGATAGCTCGGCGCATAGCGGCGCAGCGCCGAAAGCCGGATCTTCCAGACCGGCTCGCGACGCAGCTGCTCAACCGTCATGTCGAGCGGCACGACGGAGATGCCGTCGCTATACGAGAGGCGCAGCTTCATTTAGGCTTCCTCGCCGCCCATCTTGTACGCAATCTTGTCCTTGATCATGCTCACCCTGGCCTCGAGCTTAGCGACCTCGGCAGCGATATTGGCAATCTCGTCCGCGGGCAGCAAGCCAAAGGTTGATTCCTCCACCTGATCAAGGTCCTTAATGGCGCGAATGATCGAGAGCGAAGGCGACTTGAGGGCCTTGTTCATCTTGGTGGTGTTTTCTGCCGATTCCATAACCTCGCGGAAGGCCGTCGCCAGCTGGACATCATCGCGAATCTCGGCGATATCGGTCGAGGTCACGACCTCTTTGTTCTTTAGGCGCTCGGCAACCTCAAAAGCCAGCTCGTTTTCGCGCTCGATAAAGCGATCGGCGTCGGGACCCTCCAAAATTGGCTTCATCTTGCGAACGAAACGCACGATGTCGCCCTGCGGCTCGGCAATCATGTTGGCGAAGACGATGTTTTTAACGTCTTCTTCCTGTTCGTCGCTCTTGCATTTTTTAAGAACGCCCTGCAGGTCGTTGATAACGCCGGCGACCTTGAGCTCGCGCGCCAGGTGGAACTGGTCCTTGGCGTTGGCAAACTCCAAAAACTCGCTCATGTACCAAGCTTTAATGATCTCCTTCTCGAGCTCCTTGGGCTCAACGCCAATGCACTGGGCGTACTCTTCCTTCGAGAGCAGGTTGGAGCTGATGATGTCGTTGTAGATGCCCACCAGGCGGTCGACGGGATCGTAACCAACCTTCTCTTCCTCGCCATGCTGGATTGAAAGCTCCAGCATCTTGATCTTCTTGGAGTCGTTGCCCAGGCTCTCGGGAAGGATGACAGCCTCAAACCACCCAAAACTAGGATTATTGGCAGCAAGGCGGCGCAGGCAGGTAAAGCGACGGTTGCCGTCGACGATCAGGCCGTCGGCAAGCACCACGCCGGGGCGCTCCTGTGAGCGCAGAGCGATGCTGCGCTGCGTCTTATCGATGGCGTCCTTGTTACTGTCGACAATAAAGCCCTCGATGATGTCATTGCAGGCCGCGACGTCCAGTTCGTTAAACGCGTCCTCGCCATGCTCGGCCTTGTAGCGGCTGATCCATGAGGCAATGCGGTCGTTTTGCACGTTGTAACGCAGGTAGTCGAGCTTAATGCTGTAAACGGGATACATCTCGGGCTTGCCGTCGATCACAATCTTATGGTTGGCGCCGGTCGGCTTAATGTTGACACCGTCATCGATCATCTCGAACAGGTTCATGTTGGTTTCCTCCTATTGGTTGTTTTTGATATACAGCTCGCGCAGATATTCTGCGTTCATCCTTTTGCTGAGCATGACCATGTCAAGGTCCTCGTTGTAGAACAGACCCTTGTCCTGGACCGCTCGGTTAATATCGGCTGCGGTTATTACGATGCCGTAATCATCCTGGAACGCATCGATCAGGTCCCCCACCTCGATAGGCCCCTTTTGCCTAACAACATATTCGACCGCGTCGGCCGACGAGAACGTCCCCTCCTTGCGACAGAACATGTAGACGCCGCTAAAGCGTGTGCGCTTTATTTGCTCTTGAGCCAAACCGTACAGAACGATTGAGTCATAAAACGAATTGTCAAAACCACATTCATCGACCACGGCATCGAGCTTGTGCATAAAGCCCTGTTTACGCAGGCTCGTCACCGTAAACGGCACGTCAAGCTCTGTGCGGGCAAACAGGGAACACGCGTAGCTGCCCAGGTCAATGCGACGCACACCCGTCGTCTCGTTCAGGCGCTTAAGCGAAATAAACGAATCGTGGTTGCACTCGATTAAGGTAAAGTTGCGCAGCAACGGCGTAATAGCATTCCTAAAATCCGGATGGTTGATGACCTCGTCGCCAAAGCCCGGGGAACCGTAGGCAAAGCTGTCGCGCGACATAAGCAGGTTCGTAAACGACTGACGCAGGTCCACGCCTTCCTTGACTATCAAATCCCTGGAGATTTCCAAGCCAAGAGGCGCCAGCGACTGATCGTTAACGAGTCGCTCGGACGCGGTACCAAACTTGGCAGCAAAACTCGCTGCGACATACGGTAGCGAGACGTAGTCCTCGGTCACCATATCTTTGATGAACTGCTGCTGCTCGTCCGTAAGGTTGCTCTCGACATACGAGTAGCGGCCGTTGCGCAGATATGCGTTCATGTCGCGCAGGTAGTTGCCGCGAACCGTCCTCGTTTCCACGCAGTACTTGTCCGCATAGCGCTGGGCAAACTCCTCGCGCGACAGCTCGATGCCCGCGTCACGAAGCACATCGAGCATTTGGTTTTTACGGTCCGTTTTACCGAGGCGAATCAGCGGCATCGAGCCCATTTCCAAGCCCGGCACCGAACCCGGACGCACAAATGAGCGGATAATCTCGTAGAGCTCCTCGTCGTCGCGAACGTCGTAGAGATCACACAGCTCCTTATTCTAGCGTAGGATGAGCCCCGCGCCGCACTCGATATTGCGCCCCACGGCGAGCGTCAGGATCTGACGCAACTCGGACGTAAAGCGACTGTCGACCTTATAGGCGCGAATCTTATTGGCGCGCGCCACCAGGTACATGTGCGTGCCACGCAGCTCGTTAAGACATCTGATGTCCTCGGAAGGCAGCGCAAGCATCTGCTTGTAACCGCACTTGTTGTCTTCCAAAAACAGCTGGTACCTGTTGCGGAAATCTTTAAGATCGTGATACTCCTCAACGGCCCCGGACTCGGCAAAGGCACGCAGCGCGGCACCGCGCGTGGAGAAGTTGCCCAGTTTTTTACGCGCGATTTGCTCGAGCTGGGAGGCGTTGTCCTTCTCGACACTTACGGGCGTTCGGAGCACACCGGCAGAAGAATGACGATTCAGCTGCGCCGCCCTATCACGCCATTCCTGCGGCAACGAGTGATCGTTGGCGGCAAGGCGGAGGCTAAACTTGTTCGATACCTTAACGGCTTTCAGATAGCCAAAGGTCATCGGGGATGCCTGTGTAATCTTGCAGAACGCATCCTCGGTAAGGTCATAACGCTGGTACAACGGGGCGAATTTGTCCTCGTCGAGGTGCGGCCGGTTGCACAGCAGGTCGGCACGGCGCTGACGAAGCGGGCCAAGACCGGCGGGCTTGTGCGGGTAATCCATAAGCGCCTTGTCGCTAAAGATCCAGCGCAACAGGTCGGCATCATCACTGGGCAGCAACGCCAGCCACGCCTCGATGGACATGGAGCCTTTCTTGGTGAGGTCTTCGATCTTGCTGGTGAAGGGCTTTGCCGGTTGCACCGGAGCCGGGGCGGGAGCAGACTCAGGAGCAGCAGCGGGCTCAGGCGATGGCTCGGGAGCCGCCTCCAGCTTAGACACGGACTCGAAAGCAACCACCGACTCGACTCCAGACTCAGCCTCGGGCTCAGTTGCCGACGCGACAGCCTGTTCTGCAGGCGCGCTCTTCTCCTCCTTCGGCCCATCGGTGTTTTCGGTTTCCGTACTCGCCAAGTACGCACGGACCACATCGCAAACACTCGGCGCAAGGTCCTTATCGACCGTCGCATATTTAAGCGGCATGGTACCCTGACCATACACGCGCGTCATATACAGATAGGCGGGCTGTGCGGTGCGCGTTAGCCCGTAAAACTCCTCGGCGGACAGCTTGTATGTATGGAAGAGCGGGCCAAAGGTATCGATATCAAACGTCGGACGACCCGCCATGAGCGCATCGTAACGCTCGCGGATTTTCCAAGCAGAGATAGCAAGGTTGTCAATCCAACGAGCCGGCTTGTCATCGATGAACATATAGCCCATCAGGGTGCGATCCTGGTATGCGAGGTCCGTGAACCACCTGTTGAACTTTGCAATGTCCTGGTCGATGGCAAGCTCAAGCGCCTGCTCCAACGTAAGATCTTGCGCCGGCGGCTGATCAGGCTCATGAACGGCCCGCGCTTCAGGCGCTTCTGTCTGGGTATCCAGCTGGCCATCCGGTTGAGCTGCATTAGACGATACAATAACGCCATCTGCCGTATTGACATTTTCGCAGGTAGATTCCGTATCAGTTACCTCAATATCTTCTCGATCTTGAGGCGGTTCAAACTCCAGGCGCTCAAACGTTTTTACCGCCGCGTTAAAGGCGGGATATTCACTTTTGAGACTCACGAGCGCCGAATTGACGGCATCCTCTTCGCTAGCGCCCGTAGCAAGCCTGCCCGCAAGTCTGGTACAAAAGAGTAGGCGGAACGAAGGCTCGTTTACGGCAAGGCCTTCGCACTGCAGACGGTTAATTGTCTCCCCAGCAAGACGGTTAACTGCCCCGACGCGCTCGAGCGGCGTGTCAGCAGTTGGATACCAGCCCCCTATTGCAGCCTGACGGGCAAGTTCCATTTCGTCTTTGGTTTTTCCCAGCTGCAAACGACCCGATTGCCATTCATTTAGAGCATCGATAATCGAGCCGACCTCGGAAGAGGTAAGGCCGCTTCTCCGTAACGCCGTAGCAGTATAGGTGAGCAGCGTAGGCAAGTCGTAGATTTTAAGGGTCCATTTTAATTTACGCTGAATTGCCGGAGTAATCGAAAGATTCCAAAGCGAAAGCGGCGCACCGTCACTCGTATACACTGTGCTGAGTGTTTCGCTAATCGGCCCTTTGATGTTGGCGAATGCACGGTAATTACGCCCAATGCTGCGCAGATTACCATAGATGTCAAACGCCAGCTTCGCATTGCCCGAGAGCCTGCCGAGCTCTGGCGCCTGCGCGCGATACTGGGGAGCAAGCGGCAAAGCATGGGCGGTGAGCTGCTTTTCGAAAGCAATGCGCAAGGCCTCGTCCTCAGCCTTGCCCAGCTTGCGCACGAGGCAGAACACATCATGAATCTCTTGCTTGTCGAGGAAGGCAACCTGGGTCTCGGTATCAAACACACAACGCGGGTCATCCCAACCGCTCAGGTACTTGGGGCGCTGGAGCTTTTTAACGGCGTCCTCGGAAGGCTCAAACTTAGATGCAGCCATGGCGCCGGACTCAAGTTCGGACTCTGGCTCGGGCTCTGGTTCGGATTCGGATTCGGAAATGGGCGCAATCTCGGCTTCGGGGTCCCCGACGGTCACGGTCTCTTTGATGGATTCGGGTTCAGACTCGAGCGCAAGCGCGGGCTGCTCAAGCTCGTTCGCAGGCTCGGGCTCAAGGTCATCCGAGAAGGAAATAGTCAGCTGCTGCGGCTCGGAAGACAGCGTGATTTCGGGGCGTTCGGGCTGAACGGGCTCCCGCTGCTCCGCTCGCACTGGCTCTTGCTGTTCAGCCGGCTGTTCGGCGGTCGCCACAGACTCCGCCGGCAGTTCATATCCCATGAGGGACAGACCGTCGACCGGCTTCTTGTCATACGAAACACCTACGGCAACGGGGATAGGCCAGCTGCGCCCATTAACCTTCAGCCGCGCAAGGGTCGAATCTGCACGCAACGAAATGGGACCGCAAGCCTTAGATGCAGAGTCCTCAGGAGTAACGGATTCAACGGCCTCGGGCCCTTCGGCCACGGGCTCCACCGCCTCGGGCTCTTCGGCCACGGGCTCCACCGCCTCGGGCTCTTCGGCCACAGGCTCCACCGCTTCGGCTTCCGTCGCGTCGCCCGCTGAGCCCTCGAGCTTCACGGGCTCAGCCGTCACGGGCTCATCAGCTGCGACTTCGACAGCCTCAGGTTCCGCGGTATCGCACTCAACGGCATCGGGCTCTACAATATCGGCCTCAACGGCCTCAGGCGCAGCCTCTTCAGACTCAACGTTTTCGTCATCAACAACGGCGCCGTCAATGTCTTCGTCCCCAACGCTTTCGCCCTCTGCATCTTCGCTTTTAACAGTCTCAAGCTCAATGGCATCAGCAGCCACCGGCTCCTCAGCGGGTTTCGCCGCCTGCACAACAGAAGCAGGCGCCATGCTGTACTCGCCGTTGGCATATAAAAGTTTACCATCTATAACAAGTTGGGCTAGCGCGCGCTCGTATGAGTCATTAATGGTGCGATACACGTTCGAGCGCACCAACGCCTCGTGCAACGGAGCATCGGCCTGCACAACCGCATCCAGAATGAGCGACTCGAAATACGTGTCTATGTTCATCGAATCGTTTGTTGCACTCGTGTCATTGTAATTCATACAGAAACGACCCCCAAGAATCCACGCCGCAACCCACCGGCTACGTCGGGAAATAAGGAAGCTGATTGTTTATAAATACTTCATACGCCACTTGCGCGCGTTTTTGTTTAGCAACATTTTGTTGAGCAACAAGTCAACTGTGCATATGCAGATGAGCGGTAGTTTTAATCGGTGAACGGCGATCACGGACACTTGGAACCCGTTTGACTTTCATCGGCTCCGCGGCAATTAAAATGAACCTGCCGCGCGGACGTACCGCACGTCATACACGTCTTTCTACCACCAGATGGGACAAGCAAGGCTGCTCGCTCATGTCCTCATTTGGCTTTACGCTATAATCAACATAGAGTTATTCATATGATTCTATGTATGGAGTTTCATATGCCTGTCGTAAAGCCTATTTCAGATCTGCAACGCAACTTTAGTTCCATAGCAGATAGCTGCCACCAGACCAAAGAGCCCGTCTACCTAACCAAAAACGGGTCGGCATCGCTTGTCGTCATGGATGCCGAAGCCTATGACGAGCAGACGCGCGCGCTATCCGCCATTCAGGAGCGCGAAGAACGCATTCAGCGAGCCATCACGCGTGGCTACGACGACTTGGTGAACGGTCGTGTGCGGCCTTGGAAACAGGCCAAGGCAGATGCAGATCGCATCAGGGCAGCTCGCCATGAAATTGGATAACGCAGACGTCGAGTTCTACTCGGAGCTCGACGAATTTAATGAGCCTTTTGATGTTGTCATGACTGACGAGGCACTCTATGCCTATGCCGAAATTCCTTCGGAGCGAGTCTACGCCAGAATCGGCAACCTCATCGACTTTCTAGCCGAGCATCCTTATTTTGGCGAAGAATACGACCCCTACTATCAGGCGGCCTTTCCGCCCATTGACTGCAGGGTCTTCTTTTGCGCGCACTACGGCGTGTACTACCACGTGGATGTTGAGCAGCGAAACATCAGCATCCTGGCAATCGAGGACCATCGAAAGAACCCTTTGAGTAGATTCAAGCTACTCAAGTAGCCTCCCCCCCCCATGTAACCATCCTGCAAATCATAGCGGCGCACTCGAGTTTTACCGTGATGCGGTCGCGCCCGGCGCTCCACTGTGCTAAAGTATCCCGAACGTTCAAACGACTACGAGGGGGAACTAGAAGATGGCACGTGTGCACAACTTCTCAGCAGGCCCGGCCGCGCTGCCCACAAGCGTGCTCGCCGAGATCGCCGACGAGATGATGGACTACCGCGGTTGCGGCATGTCCGTGCTCGAGATGAGCCATCGATCTAGCATGTACCAGCAGATCATCGACGACGCCGAGGCAACCCTGCGCCGCCTGCTGAGCATCCCCGACAACTACCGCGTCCTGTTTTTGCAGGGCGGCGCCACGCTGCAGTTTGCGGGCATCCCCATGAACCTCATGCGCCGCGGCCGCGCCGGCTACGTCGTGACCGGCAACTTTGCCAACAAGGCGTACAAGGAGGCCGCCAAGTACGGCGAGGTCGTGCTGCTCGCGAGCTCCGAGGACACCAACTTCGACCGCATTCCCACCATGTCCGACGTCAACGCGCGCATTGCCGCCGAGGCCGCGGGCGACGGGCTCGACTACGTCTACATCTGCCAGAACAACACCATCTTTGGCACCATGTACCACGAGCTGCCCGATTGCGGCGACGTGCCGCTGGTCGCCGATGTCTCGAGCTGCTTTCTGTCGCAGCCGCTCGACGTCGAGCGCTACAGGCTCATTTACGCCGGCGCGCAGAAAAACGCCGGCGCCGCGGGCGTGACCGTGGTCATCGTGCGCGACGATCTCATCGCAGATGGCCCCGCCTTTGCGCAGACGCCGCAGTACCTGGACCTTAAGACCCAGGCCGCCAAGGGCTCCATGCTCAACACGCCCAACACCTTTGGCATCTACGTGTGCGGCAAGGTGTTCCATTGGGTGGAGCAGACCGGCGGACTCGCCGCCATGGCCGAGCGCAACTGGGCCAAGGCCAACCTGCTCTATGACCTGCTCGAGCACAGCGAGCTGTTCCATGGCACCGCGCGGGCCGACAGCCGCTCCATCGCCAACGTCACCTTCCGCACCGGCGACGCCGAGCTCGATGCGGCCTTTGTCGCAGGCGCGGCCGAACACCAGATTCAAAACGTCAGGGGCCATCGCCTGGTGGGCGGCATGCGCGCCAGCGTCTACAACGCCGTAACCATGGAAGACGTGCAGGCCCTGGCCTCGTACATGAAGGACTTCGAAGCACAGCATAGTTTGAGTCCGCGATCTAACTAGCCCGCAACGCGCGGGCCGACCAGCCACTTCAAACCACCTGTTTAAACCAAACCTGCTAAGGAGTTTTTCCATGCGTAAGATTAAGACCATCGACGACATTACCAAAGACGGCAAAGTCGAGTTTGGCGAGGGCTATGAGTTTGTGGACACCGCCGAGGAGGCCGACGCCATCCTAATGCGCTCGACCGACCTGCACGGCTACGAGCTGCCCGAGGGCATCCGCGCCATCGCCCGCTGCGGCGCCGGCGTCAATAACATCCCCGTCGAGGAGTACGCCAAGAAGGGCGTCGTCGTCTTTAACTCCCCCGGCGCCAACAGCAACGCCGTCAAGGAGCTCGTCCTGGGCATGCTGGTGCTCTCGAGCCGCGGCGTGGTGCAGTCGATGAACTGGGTGCGCGACAACGCCGACGACCCCGAGATTCAGGTCGATGCCGAGAAGGCCAAGAAGGCCTTTGTGGGCCGCGAGCTCAAGGGCAAGCGCATCGGCGTCATCGGTCTGGGCAACGTGGGATCCAAGGTCGCCAACGCCTGCGTCGACCTGGGCATGGACGTCTACGGCTACGATCCGTTCATTTCCGTCGAGCACGCATGGGTGCTGAGCCGCGAGGTGCAGCGTGTGGGCACGCTCGAGGACCTCTGCCGCGGCTGCGACTACCTCACCGTGCACGTACCCAGCAAGGCCGACACCATCGGCATGATCAGCACCGAGCAGATCAACCTGCTGGCCCCGGGCGCCGTGCTCATCAACTACGCGCGCGAAACCATCATTGACGAGGACGCCGTCGACGCTGCCCTGCGTGAGGGCAAGCTGAGCTGGTTTAGCTGCGACTTTGCCACGCCCAAGACCGTCAAGATGCCCAACACGTTTATCACCACGCACTCGGGCGCCGGCACTGGCGAGGCCGAGGCCAACTGCGCCGACATGGCCATCAGCGAGCTCAAGGATTACCTGGAGAACGGCAACATCGCGCACAGCGTCAACTACCCCGCCTGCAGCATGGGCAAGGCGCGCGCCGCAAGCCGCATTGCCTGCCTGCACGCCAACGTGCCCAACATGATCGGCCAAATCACGGCCATCCTGGCCAAGGACAATGCCAACGTGCAGCGTATGACCAACGAGTCCGCTGGCGAGAACGCCTACACCATGTTCGACACCGACGAGCACCTGGACAGCAGCACCATCGAGGCGCTCAAGCAAATTCCATCGATGTATCGCGTGCGCGTGATCAAATAGCGCCGGCGCCAAGCCTGCCAGGCAGACCATGAAGCCCATTCGGCCCCCGTTTTCACGAAACGGGGGCCGATTTCGTTGCTCCGGCTGGTTTTGAAAATGCTACCCATAATAAGTTTTTTCGAATAATCGACAGTGAGGCCCTAGTCGCTAAGCACAACTGCTTTTACAAACAGCTTTATCAGGGGTTTTAGTAGGTAAAAATCGATCTCTATATGCCAAACTAAAGTTGACTGTCCATTTTCCGAAATAACTTGCTCTAGGTAGCACTTTTCAAGCCAATTCCAAGGAGCAATTGAAGGCTATTCGCAACTAAAACCCTAGCTTCCGCGACCGTTTTCCACCCGCGCGGCTACATTCCCGCCCAATCGATAAAAATCTCCTCACGAAGTCGCCGTTCGAGCTCCTGCTGCCGCGACGTCTTGTCTTTCAACGGCACATCGAGATAGGACATGATGAGTTCCATCACCACGCGGAAGGCATCGGAGTCGACTAGCTGACCATAGGTCATCAGAACGACGGGATATCCCATCGTCTGAAGGGCTGTCGTTCGATCGGAGTCCGAGATCTTGGATTCTATGGATCCGTGAATGGCTTTACCTTGACATTCAACCAGGCACTCCCGGCTGCCGTCCTTATTTGACAGCAAGATATCGGCGTAGCGCCTATCAAGCCCCGAAATCAGGCGGGCGCTGCGCGTCATGCGAATCTCAACATTATTGGTAAGGCGCAGCCCTTCGCCGCCGCGCAGCCTCGAAAGGCCAAACAGCATCGAAGCTTGGACCTCAAGCGGCAATGCCACAACCCCCGTAATGCATTTCACGGCACGTGTGAATGATTTAGCACCGCGGAGTCCCTGGATCTGATTGGCGAACTGCGTAAGGTCAGAGAGCTCGATCAAGGGAGGTCGTTTCCACAAGTCTGTTGGATTCCCCGAGGCATCCTTTACGTTTTCCCAGCCCGACCGTGCGTCACCCCACCGGCTCCCATATGCCTGCTCAAGCGCCAACTTTACTTGAGGTGCAATCTTGCACACGGCAAAGGTGCCGCACATCTCATACATGCACATGATCAGACGCTCGTTTGAGACCGAGGAAGCCAGGGTCAGCAGCGTAAAGAGCGGGGACGCGGCATCAAGGCCAAACTCTGTCTGCCGCACGGAGCCAAACGGCCTCTCCCCATTCCAAACATGCCTGACAATGCGATCGCCCTTACGTCCGCAGCTGCCCTGTGCCAACACGTGTAACGGGGTGCCCAGGAAATGTTTGACGAGCGGATGCTCACAAAGACGTTCCCTGCGCGGATCGTCCACAGAATCGGGCAGGTCCGGCATTATTGCCAAAACCTGTGGAGGTATCCGGTGATACCGAAAGGCAGATATGTCGCACAGCATGTCGTCCATGGAGAGTACGTACCCACTGCGTCGTTTGTAAACCCGCCCGGACGGCAAACGCGATGGCTCGGCCTGCGAACGGTAAATGCTGCTACGTGCACGTCGCGAATCTGCAGGTGACTTACAATCGGTTTGCAAAGCAAACTGATTGTAAGGTTTCATATGGTTGATGATGACGAGGGCGGCTATCGCCCCTTTGTCGTGCCCGACCACGCCAAGGTCTGGGTCGACATGCGCCTGACGCTGCCGGCCGATACGGCCGCCGCGATCAATATGGCCAAGCATGCCATTGCCGTCGCCGAGGCCGCGGTCCCCGGCTGCCATGGAAGCTATACCGTGACAGGCGACCGCCCCGCCATCGAGCGCGACCCGAACTCTCCCCTCCTAGCTGCGCTCAAGCGCGCCGCCGATGACGTGACAGACGCGGACGTGCCCGCCAGCTTCTTTACCGGCTGCACCGATACCGCCGTCATTGCCGGCAAGCCGGGTAACCGCAATTGCATGAGCTACGGCCCCGGGGGGGGGGGGGGGGGGGGGGGGGCCCCCCCCCCCCGGGGGGGGGGGCGGGGGGGGGGGTGGGGGTGGTGGGGGGGGGGGGGGGGGGGGGGGGGCGCCCCCGGGGGGGGGGGGGGGCGGGTGTTTTTTTTTTT
>CAMQJB010000015.1 GCA_947002045.1 uncultured Collinsella sp. | reverse complement strand
GAACAGGAGAGCACTTAATGTGCTCTCCGTCGTGAGCAGGACTGTAGAGCAGCAAACTTAACCCCTGCCCCGGCACCCGGCGGGCAAACCCTCCCTTGTACTCCATCTCACTAAAGTGTATGATTCTGGACGTTACACGACTCACTTTACTTAACTAAAGTGCCATCAAGGGGGGATACCATGAACACCGATATGTCTCGTCGTCAGTTTGTTGGTCTAGCCGGCTCGCTCGCTACGGTGCTTGGCCTTGGTCTTGTCGGCTGCGGCGGTGGTGCCGGCAAAGGCTCCGCTGCTGGCTCTGCCGCGGCCAAGGATGTGAAGGGCGCTGCGGAGTCCAAGAAGCTCGTGGTGGGTTTTGATAAGTCCTATCCTCCGTACGGCTTTGTGGGCGACGACGGCGAGTACACCGGCTTTGATCTCGATCTGGCCAAGGCCGTTGCCGATAAGCAGGGCTGGGAGGTCAAATACGAGGCCATCGACTGGGACGCCAAGGATACGCTGCTCAACTCGGGTGCCATCAACTGCATCTGGAACGGCTTTACCATGGAGGGCCGCGAGGACGACTACACGTTCTCCGAGCCGTATATGCTCAACGAACAGGTGCTGGTGGTCAAGAAGGATGCGGGCATCAAGAGCTGGGACGATCTTGCCGGCAAGACCGTGATTACCCAGACTGATTCCGCTGCACAGGATGTGCTCGAGGGCGACCAGAAGGATTTGGCCGCGACGTTTGCCACGCTCGATACCATCGGTGAGTACAACACGGCGTTTATGCAGCTCGAGAGTGGTGCAGTCGATGCCGTCGCCTGTGACCTTTCGATTGCCCAGTATCAGCTCGCCGCCAAGCCCGATGCCTATACGCAGCTTGATGAGCCGCTGTCCAGCGAGCACTACGCCGTTGGCTTTAAGAAGGGCGACACCAAGTCTGCCGATGCCGTGACCGAGTCGCTCAAGGCACTCTATGAGGACGGCACGGTCAAGGACCTGTGTGATAAATATGCAGATTACGGTCTATCCTTCGACAACTGGGTTTTGAAATAATGTCTATCCAAGTCATGATGCAGATGCTTGGCCAGGGATTCTTGGTCAGTTTGCAGCTGTTTGTGCTGACGCTGCTCGGGTCGATTCCCCTGGGAATTCCCGTGGCGTTTATGCGCATGAGCAAGGTCGCGCCGCTGCGCTGGATTGCGCGCATCTACATTTCGGTCATGCGCGGTACGCCGCTCATGCTGCAGATGTTTGCCATCTACTTTGCCCCGTATTACGTGTTCGGCATCTCGCTCACGCCCGATTCCAAATGGACGGCGTGCGTTGTGGCGTTCATCATCAACTACGCCGGCTACTTTGCCGAGATCTATCGCTCGGGCTTGCAGTCGATTCCGCGCGGTCAATATGAGGCCGCCGAGGTGCTGGGCTATTCGCGCATGCAGACGTTTCTGTATATCGTGATGCCGCAGGTCGCCAAGCGTATTCTGCCGGCGATGGGCAACGAGGTCATCACGCTGGTCAAGGACACGTCGCTGGCGTTTGCCATTGGCGTGGGTGAGATGTTCTCGACGGCCAAGGCGCTAGTCGCCTCGCAGGTGAGCATGGTGCCGTTTGCGATTGCGGCGCTGATCTACTGGGTCTTTAACTTTGTGGTCGAGATGCTGCTGGGCGCCGCCGAGAAAAAATTGGATTACTACCATGACTAGATCGTTCCGCCGTTCTAACGAACGGCGGACTGCTCGACGCTGCGCGCGTGCCTGACGGCCAATCTGCTCCTCAAGCCGTCGCTTGCGTACAGAAGTACGCGGCGCTCCTCTTTCGGAGCACATTGTCTCGCCAGTCACACGCTCGCTGACTTTTTAAACACATGGAGGTTCCCGTGTCCGGAACGGTAATGAACATATCGAACGCGCGCAAGGCGTTTGGCGGCAATGAAGTGCTCAAGGATATCTCACTCGAGGTAAAGCGTGGCGAGGTTGTGGCGATTATCGGGCCTTCGGGTGGCGGTAAGTCCACGCTGCTGCGCTGCGCCATGCTGCTCGAGACGCTCGACGGTGGCTCGCTTTCGTTTGGCGACCTTGCCGTCGCGACGGATGCGGGTTCGGGCGCGGTGTACGCAAAGGGCGATGTGCCTAAACAGGCGCGCTCGCGGTTTGGTCTGGTGTTTCAGAACTACAATCTGTTCCCGCACTATACGGTGATGAAAAACATCACCGACGCTCCGGTTCGCGTACTCAAGCGTCCGCGCGAGCAGGCCGAAGCGCGTGCGCGTGAGTTGATCGCGCAGATGGGGCTTACGGGCAACGAGAACAAGGTGCCCTGCGAGCTTTCGGGCGGTCAGCAACAGCGTGTGAGTATCGCCCGCGCCTTGGCGCTCGACCCGGAGATCTTGTTCTTTGACGAGCCGACTTCGGCGCTCGATCCCGAGCTAACGGCCGAGGTGCTGCGTGTCATTAAAGACCTGGCGGCGCAGAATATGACGATGGTGATCGTGACCCATGCGATGCAGTTTGCGCGCGATGTTGCCGACCGCGTGGTCTTTATGGACGGCGGTCGCATTGTCGAGGAGGGTCCTGCCGAGCAGGTTATCGATCACCCGCGTGAGCAACGTACCCGTGAATTCTTGAGCCGTATCGAGGGCTAGGCTCAGCTATATATTGAGAAAAAGCCGCCGCAGGTCTTATGGTCTGCGGCGGCTTTTATTTGTATCGATGGGGTTTAATAATCGCCTTGCGTACGTTCTCCTTCCTCTCGCCGCCTGTATTCATACGTGCGCCGAAAGGTGTGCATGGACAGTCACCCGTGAGGGTAGGGTGGTGGCATAGGACATTTGGAGGGTGAGTCGGCTCGGCTGCCGACCATGCTGCTCCCGGGATGGCACCGACCGCGAACTCTCCCCGTTGGCGTCGCGCATTGCGCGCGGCCCTGCAAGGAGGTCATCATGGGTGCTCCCAAGACCGGTAACGTAAGGAACGTGGTGCTCGTAGGCCAAGGCGGGGTGGGCAAGACCTCACTCGCCGAGGCCATGCTCCACCTTTCTGGCAAGACCGCCCGCCTGGGCGGCCACGACGGCACCAAGCCCACGCTCGACTATGACCCCGAAGAGGTCAAGCGTGCATTTTCCATCTCGACGACCATTGCACCGATCGACTGGAAGGGCGCGCGCATCAATGTGCTCGATGCCCCGTGCTACCCCGATTTTATCGGCGACGCCTTTGCCGCGATGAGCGTCTGCGAGACGGCTCTGTTTGTGGTCGATGCCGAGGCCGGCCCGCAGCCTACGACGGTTAAGCTCTGGTATGCCGCCGAGGACCTGCGCCTGGCGCGTGCGGTGTTCGTAAACCGCCTGTCGCGCTCCGAGGCCAGCTTTGCGACCACGATGAACCTGCTGCAGGAGCGCTTTGGTACGCGCCTGGGCGCCGTGACCCTTCCCTGGGGCGAGGGCGAGGACTTTGACGGCATCATCGACCTGGTGCGCATGAAGGCGCGCCATTGCAACGGCACCGAAGCCGTTGAGTCGGAGATCCCCGAGGAGTATCGTGCCCAGGCCGAGGAGGCCCATGACCATCTGTGCGAGCTGGTGGCCGAGGCCGACGATGAGCTGATGATGAAGTATTTGGAAGGCGAGGAGACGCTGACGCAGGAGGAGCTTGAAGGCTTACTGTCGAAGGCGATCGCCGAGCGCATCTTTGTGCCGGTCTTTGCGGGCGATTGCATTAAGGAGCAGGGCGTCAACTCGCTGATGGATGACATCGCCACGTACTTCCCGGCGCCGACAGACTACGGTGAGATGCCGCTCATCGACGGCGATTCGCTCAAGATCTCGAGTGACGATGACCGTCCGGTGGCATTTGTGTTTAAGACGCTGGCCGACCCGCAGCAGGGCCGCATCAGCTTTATCAAGGTGCTGACAGGCACGCTTGAGCCGGGCCTAGAGCTGATCAATGCACGCACGCGTAAGGGCGAGCGTCTGGCTCACCTGTATGTGATGTGCGGCCGCGACATGACCGAGGTCGGCCACGCCTATGCCGGCGACATCATCGTAGCGCCTAAGCTGGCTGCCGAGACGGGTGATACGCTCTCGATTACCGGCAAGGTCGAGGCTGCGGCGTTTAAGTTCCCCAACTCGCAGTACCGCATCGCCATCGAGGCCGAGAATCGCGGCGATGAGGAAAAGCTTTACACGTTTATCGAGAAGGCCTGCAAGGCCGATCCGACTATGAGTATCGACCGCGACGAGGAGACGGGCCAGACTATCATCTCCGCCGTGGGCGAGGCGCAGGTTTCGGTTCTGCTCAATCGCCTTGAGGACCGCACCAAGGTCGCGGCCAAGAGCGTGCCGATCCGCATTCCGTATCGCGAGACCATTCGCCGCACGGCAAGTGCCCAGGGTCGCCATAAGAAGCAGACTGGCGGTGCCGGTCAGTATGGCGACTGCTGGCTGCGCGTTGAGCCACTCATTGGGCCCGGCGGCACGAGCGATGGCTATGAGTTTGTGGACGAGGTCGTGGGCGGTCGCATTCCGCGTTCGCTCATTCCCGCCGTGGACAAGGGCGTTCAAGAGACCATGAAGGACGGTATTATTGCCGGCTATCCGCTCACGGGCATTCGCGTGGCTGTGTACGACGGCTCGTATCACAGTGTCGACTCCAACGAGATGGCGTTCCGCGCGGCGGCTCGCATCGGCCTGCGCAAGGCGTGCGCCGATGCCGACCCGGTGGTGCTGGAGCCCATCGAGGAAATTACGGTGACTATCCCCGAGAGCTACGCCGGCGCCGTGATGGGCGACATCTCGGCCTCGCGCGGTCGCGTGACGGGTATGGAGACCGATGAGCGCGGAGACACCGTGGTCATTGCCCAGGCGCCGCTGGCAGAGCTGACGGATTATTCGACGCGCCTGCGCTCTATCACGCGCGGCACGGGTGACTTTACCATGAAGCCCGCCGGCTATGAGCAGGTGCCTTATGACGTTCAGGCCAAGCTAGTCGAGCGCTATGAGGAGGGCCGCGCCAAGTAACGTGTGGCGTTGCCTGCAACATATATGCCGGTGCAAGGGTCGCTCTGGGTAGTCCAGGGCGGCCCTTTTTGATCCCCGGTGGGGCTGCAAGTCGGTTCTTGTCGTGGTTCGGGACTAGTCCCCCGAGGCCTGGTTGTGGCCGGTGGCGTAGTCGATCTGCACATGCGGCTGCAGGTTGTAGCAGTACACGTGAAAGCAGAGAGTCTTGCCATGGTCCTCGACCGATTGCGCCTCAAGGCGCACGCCGCGGCAGACAAGTTCCTCTTCGTTATACATGGGCGTGACGCGGTAGAGCACGTGGTTGCCCGTATCGCGGATGTAGCCGAGAATCTGCTCCTCAAACGGCAGCATGCCCGTTTCGTTGAGATAACGCGTGCCGGTGAGGAGATTCTTGCGGTTGGCGTTTTCGCCGCAGAGCGACCAGGCGATAAGGTGGCAGCGGTTGTAGAGGCTCTGGCCCGGAATAAAGTCGTAGCGCTGCTGGTGCCAACCGGCGGGGTGGATGCGCGAGATATCGCCGCGCTCGCCTTGACCGAGTGACTCGGGGTCCACGCAGGCGAGCGCTTTGCGAGTGCGGCCCAGGCTGTCGAGCTTGGAGAACTTCTTAAAGCAGCCCTCTTTGGTGGCTCGCTCGTATTCATCGAGTGTGAATGACGGCGTGCCCAGCGGGTGCGTGCTGTCGGCACGAAGGGCAACGTAGGGGTTGCCGGCGTAGTCGGGAATGCTGCTGAGATAAACACCGCGGGCGCGGTTGAGGTCGGGGTTTTCGACCTCGTCGATGGGGGTGGCGGCGCTGTCTGCGGAAGCGCCGTTGCCGGTGTCGGTCGCGGCGGAATCGGTGACGACGCCAGAGTCTTGGCTATTTTGAGAGTCCGAGGAGCTCGCTGTTCCCGATTCGAGCCGGGCAACCAGGTCTGCCTCGTCGTCGGTGCGGCTGGGGCTTTCGTTTTGCTTTTCGGCCAGAGCTGCTGCCTGCTCATCACTTTGCGGCGAGAGCAGTCTGGGCGCCCCGTCCAGTGACCCTGTGAACAACGCAAATCCCAGCACCACGGCGGTGCCGATGGAAAGTACTTGCTTGTAGGCGGACTTGCGCGACATTGAGGCTCCTGGATGGACGGTTGGGAATCTACCAGTCTAGCAGGAGCCGGCAGGGGCCGTTCTGCCGAACAAATACTCAAGATTTGGGACAAACGCTACCGATTCATTTGCCTCATATTTGACGTATGGCTAGATCGAGGTGGGGTCGAGCCAGTTGAGCTTGCACTCCGTTTTGGTTGAGAGCGGCTGACGGACCAGGGCGTCCGCATGGGTTGCGGGCGCCTTTTTAACGGGTAAACGGTCGAAAAATTCAGGTGAACGGTCAAATCGGAACATTTCAAACGAAATATCATACGGACATCCGAATATACGGACGTTTGTGATAACCTAGTTGTCGATCAAGAACGGCGGCCGGCACCCCCTGTGCGGTCGCCACTTGATACATCCAGTGGAGACAACAGGAGGCAAACACTATGTACGTAACCTTGCGCGAAGTCCTGGCAGAGGCTAACCAGCTCAACATGGCCGTTGGTGCTTTCAACACCCATAACCTTGAGATGTGCCCGTCGATTATTCGCGTCGCGGCTCGCCTGCACACCCCCGTGATCATCCAGACCTCCGAGGGCACCGCTAGCTATGTCGGTCACCGCAACCTGGTTGCTGTGTGCAAGTCCATGGCCGAGGAGTACGGCGTCAACGTTGTTCTCCACCTCGACCATGCCAAGAACTTCGACGAGATCCGCAAGGCTCTCGAGGCCGGCTATAGCTCGGTAATGTTTGACGGCTCCGCGCTTCCCTTCAAGGAGAACATCCTTGGTACCAAGCGCATCGTCGAGATGGCTCAGGCCCACGGCGCTTCCGTTGAGGCCGAGCTCGGTACCGTCGGCGGTACCGAGGATGGCGTCGCCGTCGCCGATGCCGACGTGCGCTATACCGATCCCGAGCAGGCTGTCGAGTTCATCGAGAAGACCGGCATCGACGCCCTTGCCGTCGCTATTGGCACCAACCATGGTCAGTACAAGTCCAAGACCAACATCTCCTTCGATCAGCTCGAGAAGATCCGCGATGCCGTGAACGGCTTCCCCCTGGTCATCCATGGTGGCACCGGTGTTAAGGACGAGGACGTTCGTCACGTCATCGACCTGGGTATCCGCAAGTTCAATGTTGGCACCGATCTGCTCGTCAACTGGAACAAGACCTCCAAGCAGTGCTATGACGAGCTCAAGGAGAACGCTTCCAACCGCAACATGGTCATGCCTGCTCAGAAGGCCGTCGAAGAGGTTGTCGAGCATCGCATCAGCCTCTTCAAGAATATCGTCGCTTAGGGACGAGGCGCACCGATGCAGATTACGGAGATGCTCAAGCGCGAAAACGTTCGCCTTGCCGATTCTGTCGATTCCTGGCAGGACGCGATCAAGCTCGCCATCGCCCCGCTCAACGAGGGCGGTTACGTCGAGGATCGCTATGCGGATGAGATTATCCGCGCCACCAACGAGATGGGTCCCTACTATGTGCTCACCGAAGACGTCGCGCTGATTCACGGTCGCCCCGAGGATGGCTGCATTAAAGGTCAGCTTGCCGTGACGGTTCTGAAGAAGCCCGTTAGGTTCTCGGAAGACAGCTTCGATGTTCGTCTTTTGGTCGCACTTGCGGCAGAGGATTCCAATTCACATATTGAGGCTATGCAGGTACTTGCTGGCATCTTTATGGATGAGGACAAGATTGCGCAGATCGTCGCTTCTGATGATGCCGACGAGATTTATCAGGCATTTACGGGTGCGGCGGCATAAAACAGTGTCGCTTGGTGCGGGCGAGCCTATGTGTTTGCCCGCATCTACCCCGAGGTGGGGCACGCGCCCCCAAAGGAAAGGAAATGAACATGGTCAAGATTTTGTGCTGCTGCGGCAATGGTCTTGGAAGCAGCTTTGCCTGCCAGATGGCTATTGAGCAGGTCATGAAGAAGCTCGGGGTCCAGTGCAAGATGGACCACGACAGCGTTTCCAGCGCCGCGGGCGCCTCTAAGGGCTTCGACATGATCGTCGCTGCCGAGAACTTCAAGACGCAGATCGAAAGCTACAACACCGGTCTTCCCTGCGTGTTCCTCAAGCGTCTTGTCGATAAGAAGGAAATCGAGGAAAAGCTGACCCCGGTGCTCAAGGAGATGGGCGTCCTAGAGTAAGGGCCTCTTCGCCTAGATTGATAGAAATGTACATGAGAAAAAGGGGTGTACAACATGGCTGTTCTTGAGTTTATTATCAATAACATCCTGACGCAGGCCGCCGTTGTTATCGGTCTCGTCGCCTGCCTGGGCCTTGTGCTTCAGAAGAAGTCGGCCAACGATGTGTTGCTCGGCACGTTTAAGACGATGCTCGGCTTCCTTGTTCTGGCTGCCGGCTCGAGCGTCATGCAGGGCTCTCTTGCCTACTTTGGCGATATGTTCAACTCCGCCTTCGGCTTCAACGGCATGACCGCCGTCGTCGCTTCCATCGAGGGCATCAACGGTCAGGCAATGACCGACCTCGGCCTTGGCTCCGAGATCGCCATCTGCCTCGCTGGCATCTTCGTGGTGAACATCATTCTCGCTCGTTTCACCAAGTTTAAGTATGTGTTCCTGACTGGCCAGGCCCTTCTGTGGGAGTCCACGCTCTGCGTCGTGTTCGCCTTCTTCTGCGGTCTGCGCGGTATCCCCCTGATCGTCGTCAGCTCCATCGTCGGTGGCGCCTTCGCTACCCTCATGCCTGCCTTCGCTCAGCCCGTTGTCCGCAAGATCACCGAGTCCGATGACATCGCCCTGGGTCACTTCTGCACCTTTGGCTATATGTTCACCGCCCTTATCGCAAGCATCACCAAGAAGCTCGCTGGCGGCAAGGAGTCCAAGTCCACCGAGGACCTCGAGATTCCGCAGTCCCTGTCCTTCCTCCAGGATACCTACGCTGCTGTCGGCCTGGTCATGATCGTTTTCTACCTGGTCGTCGCTGCTTTCGCTGGTCCCGCTGCTGCTGCTGACTACTGCGGCGCCACCAACTTCATGGTCTACGCTTTCCTCCAGGCCATGCAGTTCGTCGTCGGTCTGTACGTCCTGCTCGCCGGCGTCCGCCTGCTGCTCGCCGAGCTCGTCCCCGCCTTCCAGGGCATCTCGATGAAGCTCGTCCCCGATGCGCGCCCCGCTCTGGACTGCCCCGTCCTGTTCACCTATGCCCCTAACGCCGTTATCTTCGGCTTTGTGTTCACCACGCTTGGCTCGCTGATCGGCATGGCTATCACCGGCCTCATGGGCACCCTCGTTATCCCCGGCGTTATGTCCAACTTCTTTGCCGGCGGCACTGCTGGTGTCTTCGGTAACGCCATCGACGGTCGTCGCGGCGCCATCATCGGCTGCATCTTCCACGGCATCTTCATCATGATCCTGCCTGCGCTCCTGTCCCCGATGCTCGCTCAGATTGGCTTCGTGAACATGACCTGCACCGACGTCGACACCGTCGTCACCGGCTTCTTCTTCATGGCCATTAAGTCCATCCTCAGCGTCTTTGGTATCGCATAAGGATTCTTGTAGCGCCTGACGAAGGTCCAAGTCTTTCTTTATGGGGGTTGTTCCTGTGCCTGGTCCCCGGCAGGGGAACAACCCCCTTCGTTTATTACTGCTAGTGGAGGTTTCCAATGGGTTTGTTTGGATTTGGCAAGAAAAAGGAGAAGGTGGCCTCCGCTGCAGCCGAGACCGCACCCGTTCTCGATCGAGATGCCGTTCTCGACGCCGTTAAGGCAAAGCGTTCCGAGCTCGAGGGCAAGGAGGGCGTCGCTGCCGCAAACGTTCTAAACGAGATTGGCAAGCTTTATGCCGATGCCAACATGGTCGACGAGGCCGTTGAGGCATACGAGCAAAGCCTGGAAGTCAATCGCACGATGGGCAAGGCGTCTGCGGCACTGGTCAAGCTGTACAACAAGAAGCGTGCGGCTGCCGCCGAAGCGAAAGACGATGAGGCTATCAAGTATTACATGGACAAGGTTACCGAGATGCTTGCTATCTCCAAAGACCAGCTTCGTGGCAAATAATCGGGTAGTAAGAAGGGTTTCCTAGCATGGAAAAGACGCTGATTTTGCTTGCCGGACCTCCGGCTACGGGCAAAACCGATTTGGCAGATCGCATCAAGGCTCGCCATACATCCGAGAGCTTTTTGAGCGTCTCGCTTGACGACGTTAAAGAAGAGTATTGGGATACGTACGGCTTTAACAATGCCGAGGAAAAGGCGCAGGTTGATGCGAACGCTCTTCAGGAGTGGTTCCGTCGCCTCGATGTCACCATGGCGGATGGGCCGCAGATTATGTGCGATTATCCGTTTTCCGCCAAGCAGCACGACAAGCTTGCCGAGCTGGCAGACAAGCACGGCTACCGTGTGCTCACGATTCGTCTTGTCGCCGATCCCGTTATGATCAGCAAGCGCTACCGTGCTCGCGATCTTAAGCCGACGCGTCATCTTGCGCACATTGTGACGCATTATCACAAGGGCGATGTGCTCGAAGATCGTAGCAAGGGCGACGACCTGGTCGATTTGGATATCCTTGTCGACCGCATCAAAAACCGCGGCTATGATACGTTTGAGCTGGGTCATACCATTGAGCTTGACGTGACCAATGTCGATACCGTTGACTATCCGGGCTTTTTGGCCAAGGTCGATGAGTATCTGGACGATCCTTCGTCGGTTGCCGCCATTGCCGCCAAGGCGGGGGCAGAGTTAACCGATGAGGACCTCTGCTCGCGCATTGACTACACATTGCTTAAGCCGACGGCGACCTGGGATCAGATTGATGCCGTTTGCGCCGAGGCATTCGAGTACGGTTGTGCCAGCGCATGTATCCCGCCTTCGTATATCGCCCGTGCTCACAAGGCCTATCCCGACCTTGCGCTCACCACGGTCATCGCTTTTCCTCTTGGCTATATGACGAGCGCTGCGAAAGCGGCCGAAGCGGCCGATGCCTACGCCAACGGTGCCTCCGAAATCGACATGGTGATTGACCAGGGCATGGTCAAAGCCCGCGATTACCAGGCCATCGAGGACGATATTCGAGCCGTGCGCGAGGCCGTGCCCAATGCGACGCTCAAGGTCATTGTCGAAACGTGCTATTTGGCGCAGGAAACCAAAAAGCCGATCTGTCATGCCGTCGAGGCTGCCGGCGCAGACTTTATTAAGACGTCTACGGGCTTTGGTACGGCTGGTGCCCAGGTTGAGGATGTCTATCTGTTTGCTCAAGAGTTGGGCGGCCGTGTAAAGGTCAAGGCATCGGGCGGCGTTCGCACGAAAGAAGATCTTGCACTTATGTCCGGCGCCGGTGCCGATCGTATCGGCGCGAGTGCCAGCCCGCGCAAGCTTTTCGGCGCGCGCTAGAGGCAGTCCGGGGCATTCTTTGCATAAAGAATGCCCCAAGATGGTGGTGAGTCGGTGGAGTATGCTCGGCTGGAGTGGAATATACGCGGGCAGCGTTATCGATGTGTGTCTTTTGAGATTATGCAGTTAACATTTGTTAAAAGACAGCACCTGATATCAAGGATTTAGAGAATTAGTCCAGATAGGGGAGGGATGATGACCGATACGTCTGAGCTCGATTTTAGCGGCAAGGAACAGCTGTACTCTCAGCTGTACGATATCTTGTTCCAGGGAATTACGAGCGGTGCCTACAAGATTGGCGATTACATTCCCTCCGAAAGCGATCTTATGAAGCGCTATGACGTTTCGCGTGCAACGGCGCGCAAAGCGATGGAGCTGCTTTCTAATAATGGCTTGATTGAGAAGAAGCGCGGCCGCGGATCCGAGGTTATTGCCAACGTGCCACTTAGCTCGCCTAAGCGTGTCTCGAGCTATATCAAAAAGAATGTGGACGAGTTTGCAGTGCCTCAAAAACGTTTGATTGAGTCTGGCGTTGTAACCATGCCTCAGCACGTTGCCCACGAGCTGGGCTTGGCTGAGGGCACAAAGGCCTTTTGCCTTCGCCGTGTGCGCGTGTCGGGCGATCGCTCATTCTATCTGGAGACGATTTATTACGAAGACGGTTATGTTCCGCATATTGCGGAGCGCGACTTTTCCAAGGAATCGCTTCGCTCTTATCTCAATAACTCGTGCGATATTCGCTGGAGCCGTGTGAGCCAAAAGATTGGAGCTTGCGTTGCTACCGACGAGCAGGCCGAGCTTTTGGGCATCAGTGCCGGTGCTCCGTTGCTTAACATTACGAGGGTTTCTCATGACCAGCAGAATGTGCCCCGTGAGTATGTGGAGTCGTTCTACCGCGCCGACCTCTATCACCTCGAGATCGAACTCGATTAAGGAGTTCTCCGTCCCGCTCTGACGCGGCGGCACTTTTGACAAACAATTCAGTCCGTACATTTCTATATCATCATGTATGTAAGGAGTACATTATGGCAATCAAGGTATTTGCCGACGGTGCCAATCTCGAGGGCATGCTCGACATGGCCGAGAACGGTAACGTTCAGGGCTTTACGACTAATCCATCGCTTATGAAGGCGGGTGGCGTGACCGATTATCGCGAGTTTGCCAAGACCGTGCTCGAGCACATCACCGATGTCTCGGTTTCGTTTGAGGTCTTTGCGGACGATGAGGCGGGTATGGAGGCCGAGGCTCGCGAGATTGCGACTTGGGCTGACAATGTGTATGTCAAGATTCCCGCACTCAATACCAAGGGTGAGTCGACCGCGGCGCTCGTTAAACGTCTTTCCGCTGACGGCATTAAGGTAAACGTTACGACGATCTTTACTCCCGAGCAGGTCGATGAGTTTGTGGACGCTGTCTCCGCTGAGACGCCGTCTATCATCTCTATCTTCGCCGGCCGTATTGCCGATACCGGCGTTGATCCGCTGCCGTTGATGGCTGAGTCTGTCAAAAAGGCCGCGGCAAAGCCGCAGTGTGAGGTGCTCTGGGCATCTACCCGTGAGCTGCTGAATATCTATCAGGCCGAGTCCGTGGGGTGCCAGATCATTACGGTTCCCAACGGCATTCTGGCCAAGCGCAAGAACGTCGGTAAGGACCTCATGGAGTATTCGCTCGACACCGTTAAGGGTTTCGCGCGTGATATCGAAACGCTTGGATTCCACATCCTGCCGTAACCGGACAAGCCGATTCGTCCATATCGGTTGATGGCAGAAGGAGTAAGGGTCGTCGTTGCCTGTACGGCGGCGACTCGTAATGCCCCAAGTTGGCAAAGGCTCCTAGCTTTTGTTGACTTGGGGCTTTTGTGTTTTAGGGTGAAATTTCCGTCTGGCACGCCATCTGAAAAATGAGGATCGCAGGCGGTGCCGTCTGTACCGTGGGTATCGCCCACACGTATATGGACCAGAAGGCGATTCAGAATGAATGCGCCGCCTTAAACGAGTGAATTGCCCCGGCATCGCATTATCCAGCGCCGGGGTTGTTCTCAAGAGAGGAATTCGTATGACTAACCAGGAACTGGCGAAGGTCGCCAATGAGGTCAGGAAGGGTGTCGTGACTGCGGTTCACGCCGCCAAGTCGGGGCATCCGGGCGGATCGCTTGGCGCCGCCGACATTATGACCTACCTCTTCTTTGAGGAAATGGATGTCGATCCGGCGAATCCGAGCCGCGCCGAGCGCGATCGCTTTGTGCTCTCCAAGGGACATTGCGCTCCGGCGCTCTATGCCGTGCTCGCCGAGCGCGGGTTTTTTCCCAAGGAGGAGCTCGAGACGCTCCGTCATATCGGCAGCCGCCTGCAGGGTCATCCCAATATGAATGACACGCCGGGCGTCGACATGTCTACCGGATCGCTCGGTCAGGGTATCTCCGCCGCGGTTGGAATGGCACTTGCCGCAAAGCACTGGGGTGACAATTACCGCGTCTACACGCTGTTAGGCGACGGCGAGTGCGAGGAAGGCCAGGTGTGGGAGGCGGCTATGTTCGCCGGCAACCACGACCTGGATAACCTCGTCGCTATCGTCGATCACAATGGCCTGCAAATTGACGGTAGTATCGACGAAGTTAACTCGGCTATGCCACTTGCCGACAAGTTCCGCGCCTTTAAGTGGCATGTGATCGAGCTCGCCGACGGTAACGACATGGCGCAGATTGCCGCCGCCTTTGCCGAGGCCCGCAAAGTGAGCGCCTCGCCTGTGGCCATTATCGCCGAGACGGTGAAGGGCAAGGGCGTTTCCTTTATGGAAAACCAGGTGGGCTGGCACGGCAAGGCACCCAACGATGAACAGTTTGAGCAGGCCCTGGCCGAGCTCGCAGCAGCAGCAGGGGAGGAGCTCTAATGGCAGACGTCAAGAAAGTCGCCACGCGCGTTAGCTATGGCGAGGCACTTGTCGAGCTGGGCAATGAGCGCGATGACTTTGTGGTTCTCGATGCCGACTTGGCCGCCGCCACGCAGACCGGTAAGTTTAAGGCTGCGTACCCTGAGCGCTTCTACGATGCCGGCATTGCCGAAAGCAACTTGATGGGACTTGCCGCCGGCATTGCGACCACGGGCCACGTTGCCTTTGCGAGCACCTTTGCTATGTTCGCCGCCGGCCGCGCGTACGAGCAAGTTCGTAATTCCATCGGCTATCCGCACCTCAACGTCAAAATCGGCGCCACGCATGCGGGCATCTCGGTCGGCGAAGACGGCGCCACGCATCAGTGCTGCGAGGACATCGCGCTCATGCGCACGATCCCGGGTATGACGGTGATCGTTCCCGCCGATGACATCGAGGCTCGTGCTTGCGTGCGCGCTGCCTATGAGTTTGAGGGTCCGGTCTACATGCGTTTCGGCCGCCTGGCAACGCCGGTCATCAACGACCGCGAGGACTATGAGTTCAAGATTGGCCGCGGCGTGGTCGTGCGCGAGGGGTCCGATGTGACTATCGTCGCATGCGGCCTCATGGTCGCCGAGGCACTTGAGGCTGCCGAGGCGCTCGCTGCCGATGGTATTGACGCCGAGGTCATCAACATGCACACGATCAAGCCGCTTGATGAGCGCCTGGTGGTTGCCAGTGCCAAGAAGACCGGTCGCGTGGTCACCGCCGAGGAACATTCGATTATCGGTGGTCTTGGCGAGGCCGTGGCTTCGGTGCTCGCGGAGCAGCATCCGGTGCCGATTCGACGCGTCGGCGTGCGTGATGTGTACGGCGAGTCCGGCCCTGCGGTCGATTTGCTGCACAAGTACGGTTTGGACGCCGACGGTATCGAAGCTGCGGTCAGGTCTGTGTTGTAAGGAAGACTTCCACGGGATTGGTATCTGCCAACCAAGGACGATCGGGTATACCGCCGCCTCTCGCGAGCACCGATCCCGTTGAGATCGCGGAGCTCATCAATAGCGGACTCGAAGACTAGAACGGTCATCCCGTTCAACTAATCGATCCCTCTCCAAGGAAAAGGGCCGCGACGCCATAGGGGTGTCGTGGCCCTGTCTGCGTTTCCCCAGATAAAACCTGCCAAAATGAACCTGTCCCTTATTGGCAGGTCTGCGGGTCAATGCCCGCCAAACGAAGTTGCGGTGGAATAGTTCCTGTTTGTGCCCGATTGGCCGCAAAACAGGAACTATTCCACCGCAACTCATCGGGATGCGCTATTGGTTCATGTTGCCGTGAATGTAGGGGGTGACCTCGGGGGAGATATGGTCGCAGCCCAGCTCGCGCAGCGCGGACTCGATGGCGGCGGGCAGCGGGGTTTTGCCCTCGGCATCGACGGCGTTGCCACCGAGGGCAGCAATCTTGGCGACATCTGCGGGTGCGGCCTCGATATGCATGCAGCCGCCGATTAAGCGCGCGCGTACCTGTGCCAGATCAAGATCGTGCAGGTAATCCTCGCAGGCGCGGATCAAATCGACCTTCTCGCGCGTAAGCTCCTCGCCCGTGGGGACGCGCGTGGCAAGACAGGCTCCCGCCGGCAGGCTCCAAGCGGGATAGCCCCATGCACGCAACAGCTCGCGCTCTTCGTCCTTGGTAAAGCCGACCTCCATGAGAGGGGAGCGTACGCCGAGCTCTTCTGCCGCGCGCATGCCGGGGCGGTAGTCACCGCGATCGCTTGCATTGCTGCCATCGATGACGGTGGAAAAGCCCAGCGACTTGGCGTGGTTGACGATGGCGGTAAAGCCGGCCTGCTTGCAGTGGTAGCAGCGATTGGCGTCGTTGCAGGCTACTTGGGGGAGCTGCAGCTGATCGACCGAAAGATTGAGCACGGGGAGCTTAAAATGCGGCCCCTCATTGGTTTGCCCGTCAACGGATCGCTCAAACGAGGTTTGTTCGGGCGTGCCGATGAGCGGCGTGGTGAGGTGAACGAGAAGCGTGCTGGCAGGCATAATGCGGGCGCAGACCGCGGCCAAAAAGCTGCTGTCGACGCCACCGGAAAAGCCGATGGCGACGCGTCCGTATGCCAAAAGCAACTGCTCGAGCGTCGTGAGTTTGTCCTGAAGCTCCTCTGCAGGTGCAGTAGTGTCTGAAAGCATGAAACGATCCTTACCATTGAGTACTCGGTCGAAAACTATAATCCTACCGAGCTGCCTGTCATAAGACTTCCGCTTATGTAACGAAAGTGCAATATGCTATATACGTTATATACAAGTTTGTAAAGTGCGGTAGAGTGGCAGTAATGCAATCCGGTGAGGGGATCGATATGATCAAGGCTGTTATTTTTGACATGGACGGAACGCTGGTCGATACCGAGCGTTTGGGCATCAAGGCATGGAAGGCGGGCGCTGCCGAGCTGGGGGTCGCGATTGATGAAGCGCTGATCCATCAGTTTATCGGTCGCACGCTGCCCGATGTCATGGACATCCTTGATAAGCATTACGGCAGCCACGAAACCACCGAGGCGATCTATGTCCGCCACAAGGAGATTCGCGACGAGATGGTCAAGACCGAACTGGAGCTTAAGGCCGGCGCTGCCGAGTGCATAGACGAGCTGCTGGCTGCGGGCTATCACGTGGGTCTAGCGACGTCGTCGCGCCTCGCTACGGCCGAGCGCAACCTTAAGATGGTCGGTCTTTTTGACAAGTTTGAGACGGTGACCTGCGGCGAGGACGTCGTGCGCGGCAAGCCCGACCCCGAGATGTATCTGCTCGCCTGCGAGCGCGCGGGCTTTGCTCCCGAGGAATGTGCCGTGGTCGAGGATTCGCGCAACGGCTGCGTCTCGGGTATCACGGCCGGCTGCCACGTCTTTGCCGTCCCCGATATCGTGCCGCTGCCGCAGGACGTGGTGGATGGCTGCGAGGCCGTGCTCGACACATTGTTCGATCTGACGGCGGCGGTCAAGGCCGTGCGCTAGACAATTGCGGAGTTGAAACGAGCAATCGGCTGACCTTGCGCTTAAGCAAAAGAGGTCCGGCAATGGTCGGGCCTCTTTTGCTTAAGCGGCGTTTTGGCATACTGACCGACGTGCTATAGATACGCGCCGAGGTTGATGGCGGTGGCTTCGGCTTGGCTGCTCGCCTGGGTACTGGCGCGCTCCAAGAGGAACGGCCGCACGAGTTCCTGACGGTTGATGTCCTCGGCGGCTGTGACCTCGGTGACGGTGCGTGCGGCGGAGCCGATACGGACGCGTTTGGTTTTTGCCGGCGCCTTGTTCTCGATTTGCTCCATGAGCAGCTGGACACCCTTGCGGCCAATCTCGTAGCCCGGGGGTGCTACGGTGGTGAGGGGGACCGACCCGCTCCATGCAAGCGGGTTGCCGTCGCAGCCGGCCACGCGAACCTGTTCGGGGACGGAGATGCCTTTGTCGGTCAACGCCGAGATAACGCCCGAGGCCAATACATCGGTAAGGCCGATGACAAAATCGGGACGCTCGTCGGTAGAGCGCTCGGCAATCTGAGCGCCGATGCTGTAACCGTCGGCAGCGGTATTCCATTCTCCGGCGTCAATGACCTCAATTTTGATATCGGGATGCAGAGCGAGGGCCTTGTGGATGCCAAGTACGCGCAGGGTGAGTTGCATAAATGCCGCTCTGCCCACAACGGTGATATGGTGTGCGCCGCGGGCAATGGCGAGCTCGGCGATAATGCGCCCCTGTGCCTCGTTGTCGGCGGCCACGTAGTAACCGGGTTCGGAGCAGTGGATATCCAGATGGACGATCGGCACGGGCATCTTGGTCATAGCGGGGTGCCAGTCGGGGGACGCCATGGGCTGAACCATGACGCCGGACATCTGCGTGCCCATAAAATAACGCAGGTAATGGTCCTCGAGAATGTCGTCGTTATCGGCGTTGGCGATGAGCAGGTCATAACCGTGCTTGCGGGCCTCGTTATGGGCGCCGCTGGCAATTTGGAGCGAGAAGCCATGGTCGAGACGGGGGAGGACCAGGCCAAAGGACTTGGTGGCGCCGCCCGCGAGCTGGCGAGCACTTTGGTTGGGCAGGTAGCCAAGGCGATTGATGGTCTCGTTGATGAGCTTGAGGGTCTCGGGGCGCAGCTTTTCGGGGTGGTTGAGCGCGTTGGATACCGTGCCCAGCGAGACTCCTGCCTCGCGCGCGACGTCGCTGATTTTTACCTTTGCCATAGCGGCCCCTTTGATGCGTTTCAAGTACGAGTCAGATTGTAGCATCGCCCGTTTCCGGGGTGTCAAAACCTACCAATTAGGGACAGGTTTATTTTGGCAGGTTTTATCTGGGCAAACACCGGAGTCCAGACCACACAAAGGTGCCTGTCCCCCTTTGTGGTGGTTTTGGCGCGGCTGGGCTGCGCGTTAAACGGTGGAGTGTCTACAATGGAAGCCGCTTTGAACGTAGATTGAAAGGCTTTGGTATGACTCGCGCTGTTTCTCGTCGTGATTTCCTGGGTTTGATCGCCGGTGCTGCAATGGTTGCGGCGAGCGGTTGCGCTGGCAGTGGCGCTGACAAGGGCTCTGCCGCTGGTTCTGCTGCGGTTGCGGGCGACGATATCAAGGGCGCCAAGCTCACCTTTGTGGGCGACGATGCCTTTGCGCCCTATCGCTATCTGGAGACGCAGTCGGACGGCAAGCAGAAGGTTGTCGGCCTGGACATCGCTATCGCTGACGAGATGGCCTCGCGCTTGGGCTTTTCTTACGACTTTGAGCCGCAGGACTTTGCCGCCACGCTTGCATCGGTGCAGAGCGATGACAAGGCCTTTACCATGGCGATGAGCTCCAATGAAGAGCGCGAGCAGACCTATGACTTCACGCGCGGCTACTATCAGCCGCTTGTGGGCGTTCTCACGCTCGGCGGCGATCCCGTCAAGCGCGTTGAGGACCTCGCCGGCAAGTCTATCGCCTGCACCACCGGTACCGTGCAGAACAAGTTCATCGCCAAGGTCATGCCCGATGCTGATATTCACACGTACGACGGTGGCGACCAGTGCCTGCAAGAGGTGCTCGCCGGGCGCATCGATGCCTACCTGTGTGACGGCGCCGAGGGCCAGTCCATGCGCGATGCGAATGAGGGCCTGGTGCTGGGCCTGCTCGATCGCTCCGAGACGAGCGATCACGTGGGCGTGTACCGCCTGATGGCCAAGAAGGGTGCCGGATTTGTCGCGACGCTTGACGAGTGCATCGGCGAGATGCTCGAGGACGGCACCATCGATGACTGCATCAAGCAGTATGTGGGCGCCGACTTCATGTGGAACGGCGACTATTCCGCTTCCGGTACGTCGACGGTTGCCGGAAAATAGCGAGCCGGTGAGGCGCGCGCCAAGGGCATGCTGATGAAGTTTGAACTGCTAGAACCATATATACCGATGTTTATGAGCGGCCTGGTCGTGACCTGTCAGGTGACGGCCGCCGCGCTGGCCATAGCGCTCGTCCTGGGCTTTCTCATTGCCGTGCTCAAGGTTTTGCCCTGTCGCCCGTTGCGTGCGGTGCTCAACTTCTACACCTCTATCTTTCGCGGCGTGCCGCTCATCGTGTTGCTTTTTTTGGCGTACTTTGCGACGCCGCAGCTCACGGGCTTCAAAATTTCGATGTTTGCCGCCGGTGCCATTACGCTGGGGCTCAACGGCTCAGCGACGGTGTCCGAGACGGTGCGCGGTGGTATCGAGGGCGTTGACCGGGGGCAGTACGATGCCGCTCGGGCCATCGGGCTTCGCTATGTTCCCATGATGCGCAAGATCATCGTTCCGCAGGCGATGCGCTCGATTGCCCCTGCTCTGGTCAACGAAGTGATCACGGTCCTCAAGAGCTCCTCGCTGGTGGCAACCATCGGCCTGATGGATATGATGCGCGCCGCCCAGAGCGTGCAGGCGCTCACCTATCGAGCCTTTGAACCGTTTTTAGTGGTGGCCGTGGTCTACTACGTCATTGTTATGGCACTCACGGCCCTGGGCAATCGGCTCGAACGCCGCCTGCGTCCCTAGGGGAGTGCCAACCACCGCAAAGGTGCCTGTCACCGTTGTGGTGGTAGGGTGTGTGCATCGAGTGGTATCCAGTTTAAGATACCACTTCTGGTATATCAGCTTGCGTTTGTGTGAGTACAATACTCGGACGTTATACGTCTCAGCGCCCGTCGTGCGTGGGCGTTTTGCAGTCACGCGAGCGAAGGGATTTATCCTATGTGCGGAATTGTCGGCTACACCGGCTCTGATATTGCAAAGAACATTCTGGTCACGGGCCTTAAGCGTATGGAATATCGCGGTTATGACTCCTCGGGCGTCGCGCTCGAGGTGGGCGAGGGCGCCGCGGCTCACCTCGACGTCATCCGCCGCGTGGGTAAGGTTGCGGGCCTGGAGAGCGAGCTTTCCAATATCGACAGCGACGCTACCTGCGGTATCGGCCATACCCGCTGGGCCACTCACGGCAAGCCTTCCGTTGTCAACGCCCATCCCCACACCAGCTGCGATGGTCGCATCGCCATCGTCCACAACGGCATCATCGAGAACTTCGCCGAGCTGCGCGAAGAGCTGGAGGGCCGCGGCCATCACTTTAAGAGCGAGACCGATACCGAAGTTTTCGCGCACTTGATCGAAGAGGCCTATGCCGAGACGCGCGACCTGATGGCTTCCGTGCGCGAGGCCTGCACCCACGTGGTGGGCGCCTATGGCCTGGCCGCCGTGTGCGCCGACGAACCTGGCGTGATCGCCGTTGCCCGCAAGGACTCCCCGATTGTGGTCGGCGTGGGCGAGACCGGCTCCTACGTTGCCTCCGATGTGATCGCGCTTATCGATGCCACCCGCGATGTCGTGGTGCTCGAAGATGGTCAGTTTGCCAAGCTCACGCCCGCAGGCGTCGAGTATACCGACGAGGCCGGCAATGTGATTGAGCCCAAGATCACCCATATCGACTGGGACCTGGACATGGCCGAAAAGGGCGGTTATCCCGACTTTATGCTCAAGGAGATTCACGAGCAGCCGCGCGTGGTGCGCGACACGCTGGTGGGCCGCATGACCCCTGCCGGTGAGCTCGATATCGACGAGCTGGGCCTTTCGCTCGAGGAACTCAACGATATCGACCGCGTATATGTGATTGCCTGCGGCACCAGCTACCACGCCGGACTCATCGCCAAGAACCTTATTGAGGGCTGGGCTCGTATTCCTACCGAGGTTGAGGCGGCTAGCGAGTTCCGCTACCGCAACCCCATCATCACGCCGACGACGCTCGTCGTGGCCGTGTCCCAATCGGGCGAGACGGCCGACACCCTTGCCGCCATTCGCGATGCGCGCATCAAGGGCGCCAAGGTCTTTGGCATCACCAACGTGGTGGGCAGCCCGGTGGCGCGCGAAAGCGACGGCGTCATCTACACCAAGGCCAACAAGGAGATTGCAGTCGCCTCGACTAAGAGCTTCATCGGTCAGGTCGTGAGCCTCACGCTTTTGGCCTTGCTGCTGGCGCAGGTCAAGTACCGCTTGACCACCAAGCAGACGCGCATGCTGTTCCGCGAGCTTTCCGATACGGCCGAGCAGATCCAGTGGATCCTGGATACGCAGACCGAGGCCGTGCACGAGGCCGCGCTTGTGTGCAAGGACGCGCAGTCCGCGCTGTTCGTGGGTCGCGGCATGGGCGCCGCCATTTCTTATGAGGGCGCGCTTAAGCTCAAGGAGGTCAGCTACCTGCATGCCGAGGCATATGCCGCCGGCGAGATGAAGCACGGCCCCATCGCGCTGATCGATCCGGGTTTCCCTGTCATCGCGGTGGCAACCAAGAGCGCAACGTACGATAAGACGGTGTCGAACCTCATGGAGTGCAAGGCTCGCGGCGCCAAGGTCATCGTCGTTGCTACCGAGGGCGACGAGGAAATCAACAAGATTGCCGACTGCATCATTCGCGTGCCGTCCGTCCGTGACGTGTTCAGCCCCATCACGGCGAGCGTTCCGCTGCAGCTGCTCGCCCGCGAGGTGGCCATCCTGCGCGGTTGCGACGTTGACCAACCTCGTAACCTGGCGAAAAGCGTTACTGTCGAGTAATTGTTGTTCCGCCGTTCTGCCGAACGGCGGACCGGTCGACGCGGCGCGAGCCGCATTCACACCAATCTGACGTTCAATTTCGAGGGCGCGACCAGAAGGTCAGTGCCCTCTCATTTCACGTCACCTTGGCGCAAAGCGGCTCGCTCGCTGTTGACGACTGACATCGAGTGCTCTGTTGTCGAAACGCGCCAACAACAAGGCCCGGCTCCGTTGTGTGAACTGCGCCCCAAATCTTGGACGCCCTAAATAGCGACTAGGCCGCAAGGGCCTGATTCCGGTACTCCTCCGGGGTCAGGCCCTTCAATCTTACCTGCCTCCGGCTCGTGTTCCAGTGGACTATGTATTCCTCCAGGTCGCGTTTGAAATCCTCGAACGTCTTCCACTCGCGGCCCCTGTAGAACTCGTCCTTGACGTGGCCGAAGAGCTGCTCGGTGGCGGCATTGTCGATGCAGTTCGCCTTCCTGGACATGCTCTGGACGATGCCGGCGGCCTCGAGCCTGGATGTGTACGAGGCGTGCTGGTACTGCCAGCCCCGGTCCGAGTGCATGGTCGGGGCGACGCCCTCGGGGATCTTGGACAGCAGCTCGTCGAGCATCCTCACCTGCTGGGCCATGTCGGGCGTGGTCGATATGTCGCTCGCCACGATCTCCTTGGTGCAGAAGTCCAGCGTCGGGGCCCAGTAGGCCTTACCGCCAGCCACCTTGAACTCGGTGACGTCCGTCCCCAGCTTCTGCCACGGGGCCCCGGCGTCGAAATCCCTCGCGATCACGTTCTCGAACGTTCTGCCGACGACGCCCTTGTACGAGTTGTACCTGTGGTAGGCCGTCTCGCGTCTGATGCCGCAGCGAATCCCCATCTCGCGCATCATCTTGAGCACGGTCTTGTCGGCTATCACGACCCCCTCTTCCGCCCTGAGGCACATCGCTATCTGCCGGTGCCCGCAGCCGTTGGCGGTGCGCGAGAAGATCTCGGCGGCCGCCTCCCAGAGCTCGGCGCGCGTGGGCCTCGGCGGGTGCGCGAGGGCGTAGTAGTAGGTCGACCGCTTGAGCTCGGCGCATGCGAGCAGGTGCCCGAGCGCGTGCCCCTCGGCGCGCAGGGCCGCGACCGCTTCGGCCTTCGCCCTGGTCAGAGCCCGTCCCTCTCGACCAGGGCGCGTAATTTTTTTAGGTAGGCCACCTCGGCCTCGAGCCTACGGCACCGCTCCTCGAGCTCCTCCTCGCGGGTCCGCGGCCTCGCCCTGGAACCGCTCGGCCGGCCCTTGGGCCTCGGGCGCAGGGCCTCCGCGCCGCCCTCGCGGTATAGCGCGCACCACTTCTTGAGCGGCGACATCGACATTATGCCGAACGCCGCCATCGCCTCGGTCTTCGTCATGCCGCCGTCGACGACGGCGGAGGCGGCGGCGACCTTCTGCTCGTATGTGTACCTGCCCTGCTTTCCGTCCATGCGCAGCAGCACCTCGCTCCCGAATGCGCGGTATATCTCCTGCCATCTTCTCACGGCTTCCGCGGGAAGCGAAAGGGCAATCGCGGCAGATTTATACCCGTGTCCGAGCTCGAAGAGCCCTGTGGCCGCCTTCCTGGCCTCGACATCATGCTTCACCCTCAAATCAACGCGCATAAAGAAAGCCTCCCATTTCTCATGTCCAAGAAATGGGAGGCAGTTCATGTGGCGGAGCCGGGCCTTGTTGCATTTGCCCAGATAAAACCTGCCAAAATAAACCTGTCCTCTTTTGGCAGGTTAGCGGAGCTTGCTGGTCTCGAAATACTTGGGATATTGGTCCAGGACCTCGGTCTGGTTGCGGAACATCATATGCAGGTGCTTGCTGACCAAAAAGCTCGCCTCGATGGGGTCGCGGCCGGCGATGGCGCGGCGAATCTGCTTGTGTTCGTTCACGATGTCCTGATTGTCGAGAACCTGCGTGGCGGCGCGCAACCAGCGAAAGCGCTCCAGGTCGGCATTGGTCGCCTCGAGCCACGACCACACGGTGCTGCGGCACGCGATGCTAAAGATCATGCGGTGCATGAGGTTGTCGCTTAAAAAGAATCCGATGCGATCCTCTTCGGCCATGGCCTTTTCCTGCAGCGCGATGGCTCGGTCGAGCTGCTCGATGCCTGCCGAGGTGGCACGGGCGCAGCACTCCACAATCACCTGTTTTTCCAGGTGTTCGCGAATGTAGCAGGCGCTCTCGGCAAAGGTGAGGTTGATGGGCGAGACATAGGTGCCGCTTTGGGGCACGGTGCGCACCAGGCTCTCTTGCGCCAGACGCACCAGTGCCTCGCGCACAGGGGTGCGCCCCATATTCAGGTCGTCGCAAAGCTGCTTGACGCCTAGCTTTTCGCCCGGCTTGTAGTCCAGGTAGACGATTTTGCGTCGAATGGTGTGGTAGGACTGGTCCTGTAGGCTCGTTTCCTGCTCGCCGACGTGCATCGATTCTTCCATAGCGCCTCGCAACTGTTCTATCAAACTCATATGTCAGTTGTTAATTATGCCGCGAATCAGCTCTCCGCGGTGGGTAATTCGGCTGTTGCCTGAGAACTATTGCGGCGTCCTAGTCTTTGTTTGCACAAGGCTGTGCTCAATATTGCCGTATCATAAGCCGTCGCAAACGTGAAATAGAAAGAAGGAATCCCATATGCAACTGACAAATATCGTACGCGAGCGCTGGAAGGGCGTCTTGTTCTGCCTGATCATCGCCATCCCCGCGACGTTGCTCGGCAAACAGATTGAGATGGTCGGCGGTCCGGTATTTGCCATTCTCCTTGGCATGGTTCTGGCGCTTGTCTTTCCCAAGAATCGCCGCGAACAGCTCGCCGCCGGTGTCACCTATACGTCTAAAAAAGTCTTGCAGTACGCGGTTATCCTGCTTGGCTTTGGCATGAACCTCTCCCAGATTCTGTCCAAGGGCGCCCAGTCGCTGCCGATTATCGTGGCGACGATCTCGACCTCGCTTGTCATCGCCTTCGTGCTCTGCCGCGTTATGAACGTGCCGGGCAAGATCGCGACGCTTGTGGGTGTGGGCTCGTCGATTTGCGGTGGTTCTGCCATCGCTGCGACCGCGCCCGTCATCGATGCCGACGATCGCGAGATTGCCCAAGCCATTTCGGTCATCTTCCTGTTTAACGTTATCGCGGCGCTCGTGTTTCCGACGCTCGGCGGCATGCTCGGGCTGACCAACGAGGGCTTTGGCCTGTTTGCCGGCACCGCCATCAACGACACCTCGTCGGTAACGGCTGCGGCGAGCGCCTGGGATAGCATGCATCCCGGCGCCAATGTGCTCGAAAGCGCCACAGTGGTTAAGCTCACCAGGACGCTGGCCATTATTCCCATTACATTGGCTCTCGCATGCTGGCAGATGCATCTGGCGCGCAAGGCCGGCGGCGACGCCAAAAGCACGTTCTCGCTTAAACGTGCTTTTCCCATGTTTGTGTTGTTCTTTGTGCTGGCGAGCGTGATCGCCACGGTGCTTCAGCTTCCTGCGTCCATTGCGGCGCCCATCAAGGAGCTGTCGAAGTTCTTTATTGTGATGGCCATGGCGGCTATTGGCTTTAATACCGATATCGTCGAGCTGGTCAAAAAGGGCGGCAAACCCATCGCGTTGGGCTTTTGCTGCTGGATTGGCATTGCATGCATGAGTTTGGGAATGCAGCACGTGCTGGGAATCTGGTAGAGAAGTAGCTGATTTGCGTGTTGCGTGCTGGCGAGCGCATTCTCACGGTGGAGCGATAGGAGCTCTTGCGGGTATGGCTTGTCCGCAGGTTGATAGGTCCCGAAGAGCTCTTATCGCCCCGCCAGGATGGCGATGCGGGGCAATTCATATACTCGCAGGACGGCGACTTTTGCCCTATAGTGTTTGGTGAGTAATATCGTTCAATTTTGAAACATTCGGTTGTGCGACCGTCGGCGGTTGCATGTCGTCGCGGACAGGGGCAAATCATGGATAGCGATGCCAAGCTGCAGATTCTGATTGAGGCATTGTCCGCAGCCGGAGCATCGGCGCTGGCAATCGACGAGCGCGGTGGCGTTGTGATCTCGACTATGAGTGACGCGGCGCTCGAGCAGGATATCGCTGCTTTTGTTTCCGAGCGTCTCGCTCGCGTGGGCGATGGGGCGCGCCTGGTGATGGGCCACGAGGGCGTGCGGTTGAGCTTGACGGTGCGCCCGACGGCCAAGGAGCGCGGAGCGCTTTGGGTGGTCGTGGCGCATGAGGTGCGCGCCGCTGCCACGCATGCGGGCATCGAGTGGCTCAATGCCGACGAAGTCGAGGCTCGCTACGCGTCGAGCACGTACGGCATCGTCGAAGACGCGGCGGCGGTCGCTGCCCCCGTACGGGAGAGCTATGCGCGTGGGGTGCCCCTTATGCTCGAGGGCGAGCTGGGCGCGGGGCAGGATCAGATTGCAAGACGCCTGTACCTGGATGGACCCTATGCCGATCAGCCCTTTGTGTCCGTTGCGCTCGATGAGCTTACGGATCGCGGCTGGCGCCATCTGCTCAAAAGTTCCGAATCGCCGCTATTCCAAACGGGGCTGACACTTTGCATGGGCGGCTGGCATGCTGTTGGCCCCCAACGTCTGCGCGAGCTCGTGTCCGCAATGATCGACACGGCGCTCGCAACTCGTTGCCATGTGGTGTTGACGGCAAACGATATGCCGGGCGGCGGCGAAAGCGATCAGGCTGCTTTTGTAACCGAGCGTCTGGCCTGTGCAGTGAGTGTGGCGCCGGCGATTGCCGAGCAGGGCGGCGCGTCGGAAAAGGTTGCGCGCTATCTGGGATATCTGGCAGATATGTTTAAGACGGGTGCCCCGTGGTTGTCTGCCGCCGCGGCAGAGACGCTCGATGCGTACCGTTGGCCCCGCAATTACCTGCAGCTGCGTGAAGTCTCTGAACGACTCTATATATTAGTGGGGGCTGGAACGGTGGAGCGTGCCGTGGCGAAAGAGGTGCTTGCCCAGGAGGACGTTATCAAGACCGCGACCTTTGGCGCCCCGGCGCTCGAAAGTGATTTGTACATCTTGCGTCCCCTGGCCGATACCGAGCGCGATGTCGCACGGTTGGTTCTGCAGCACCTTCACGGCAACAGGACACGTGCGGCAGAGGTGCTCGGTATTAGCCGCACGACTTTATGGCGCCTGCTGAAGGACAACGACCGCTGAGCGAGGCGCCGTGACCGCGTGCGGCGCGTGTGATACAGTCCAAAGAAACATTGTTTCGATTGTGTTACGGCGTGCGGGGGAGTATGGCGGAGACTTCAAAAACGAACCGAACAAAGCGAAGTGCGGCGCCGGTCGGCCGGCGTACGACTTCGCGGACGTGGGGCAAAAGCGCCTCGGGGTTCGACGGCTCGTTCAAGCGCACAAAATATGGCTATCCTTCGGCAAGCGCTCGCTTGGCCATGCAGGCCGAGTCCTCGTTGTGGGGACGAAGGCGCGTGGTGGGCTCAAAGCTCAAGCACGATGGAACGCTTGGCTACATTAGCCGCGGTGCTGCCCGCCGTAGCGGCCTCAATCCTGCAGGCTGGCATCGTTACGTGCCGATCGTGGTCGTTGCCGCGATAATCGTCATCGCGCTCGCGGCGCTCGGATATGCCGGCGACGGCGCGAGTCTGGGCGCGATGTTCAAATCGCCTGAACTTGCGCATGCTGGCACGGAGCTTGTTGAAGGCGCACAAGACCAGACGGGTGTGGCGCCCCAGCGCGGTATGGTCGCAGCTGCTGCCACCATTGCCGATGCTCAAAAGGACGAGGACGAACAAGGCGACGGCGCCAAAACGACTCACGCGAACGAAACGACGACAACTCCATCGGCAAGATAAGTTGCGAGTGGGGCAGCAAATATGGGACGGGGCCTTTTAGCTGCCCAAGACAGTGGCTCACTCGATGTCAGGCACCAACAGCGAGCGGGCCGCATTTGCGCCAAGGTGACGTGAAATGAGAGGGCGCTGACCTTTTGGTCGCGCCCTCGAAATTGAACGTCAGATTGGCGTTAATGCGGCTCGCGCAGCGTCAACGGGTCCGCCGTTCGTTAGAACGGCGGAACATACACCACGTTGTCGCGGCGCGGCTTTGCTTCGGGAAGCGTGCCCTCGGCATAGCCCAGAATGCAGTTGCCCACACCGCGCAGGCTTCCGTCGGCGGGCAGACCCCACTTGGTCAGCAGTTCCAGTCCCTCGGGTGAGTCAAAGACCTCGTGCGCGCGGTGGATCCAACACGAATCGACGCCCAGCGCATAGGCTGCGTTGAGCAGGTTGCCCATGGCGAGCGAGCCGTCTTCCAGGTGCGTGGGCACGCTGCGGTCGACCAGCACCACCACAACGGTCTTGGCGCCGTAGAAGGGATCTCCCTCTCTGCCCATAACTTGGGCGTTGAGCTGCGAGAGGCGCTCGACGGTTGCGGGGTCGGTGACGGCGACGAACGTGACCGGCTGGCGTCCCATGCCGCTCGGCGCGTACTGGCCGGCTTCGATAATGCGTGCGAGCTTCTCGGCCTCGACAGGTCGATCGCTGTATTTGCGGCAGCTGCGGCGGTGGATGAGTGCTTCGATGGTCTCCATGGGTCCTCCTGACGTTGGTTTCGATGCCTCGTTCTTACCCGCCGAACCAAAACCGTAATCGCGTAGTCGGCCCCAAACAACGCAAGCTACCAAGTGGAAAAGTTGGTTTGCATAAAACTTCAGCCAGAATGTGACAAACCGGTGGGATGGTTAAACGTTTTATCCCGTCTACCCTGCGGTTTTTTACCACTTGCCTAAATGATGCGCGCATAAGCTCTGATAAAGGTTTTACTAAAGGAGCACCAACGTTTATCAACGCGCCATGGTGGCGCCGGGCCGGGAGGTAACTATCATGTTCCAGGCTGGAGATGTCGTCGAGACTGACTTCGAAGGATTTCTGAAGCTGCTGCGTTCCAAGACGCGCGCTTTCGTGTCGATCAACGATCACGAGTACTACATCACGCACACCGATGGCTATTGGCGTGTTCAGGATTGCGAGACCCTCAACGATAAGGGCCACTTTACTGATTGCTCCGAGCTGGTCAACACGGTCTGCGAGGTCGTCGAGCTACCTTGGATCTGCGGCAAGAGCCTGCACGACAGCTTTGCGGGCGCAACGGTCTACGAGGCCGTCGCTGCCTAACGGGCAAATACATCGCTATTCTCGCGTGACCGCCGGCGCCGCCCCCGCGCCGGCGGTCTTTTTTGTCGATATGCTTATGTAGAGCCGACCATAAACAACGAGCGTATTGACGATAGTCAAAACTCGGACTAATGTAGAGATATAAATTGGTCAAAACTCGGACTATCGAATGGTGGGAGAGATGAATAGTGCAGTTAGCCTGGTCGATTTCGACCGGATGCTTAACGGGCTTGACCGTATCTATTCGGAGTTCGCGCGTACCTGCGGTCTTTCGGACTGCGCCTACTGGATGCTCGTCGACACGAGTGCAGCGGGCGGAAGCGTTGCCGTGAGTCGGCTGACGAGTGAATGGTTCTACAGCAAACAGACCATCAATTCGGCGATCAAGACGCTTAGGGCGCGAGGGCTTGCGACGTTGGAGTTTGCCGAGGGCAGTCGTAAGAACAAGGTTGTGCGATTGACCGAAGAAGGCGTGCGGTTTGCCAAGCGCTACGCGTTACCGGCGCAAAAAGCCGAGCAACAGGCATTCGAAGCGCTCGAGCCGTGGGAACAGCGCGAGATCATGCGCCTGGTCGGTAAATTCTCCCATGTTCTGAACGAAGAGTGCGAGGCATTTAAACGGCAAGTGGCCGCCGAGAACGAGGCTGACGATAAGGGCGAGGGGGACACATGCGACTCTTAATGAGGTTTATGAGGCCGTACCGCGGTCTGATTGCGGTGACGCTGTTTGCGGTGCTGATAGATAACGTCGGTACGCTGTTGGTTCCCACGATGCTGGCGAACATGGTCAACACCGGTATTACCACGGGCGATGTCGACTATATTTTACGTAACGGCCTGTACATGCTTATCGCGACCGGCATGGCCAGCGGCGGCACGGTGCTGGGCTGCTATCTTTCGGCGCGCCTGGCCGCCAACGTGGCCTGCGATATCCGCAATGCCGTGTACGACAAGTCGCTCGAGCTGTCCGCCAGCGACTTTGAGCGCTTTGGCACGGGTTCGATGATCACACGCTCGCTCAACGACATCAACGTGATTCAGCAAGCTGTCCTTCAGACGATTCAGCTGGTGTTGCCGGTGCCATTCTTGGCCGTGGCAGGCATCATTTTTGCTTGGTTCATCGATCCCGCCATGGGCACGCTGCTGGGCGTGGTGGTTGCGATCGTGCTGGTGGCGGCGGTCTTTACGGTGGCTAACGCCGCGCCGATTTTTATGCGCCTGCAGAGCTTTATCGACCGCATGAACGTGGTGCTGCGCGAGAACATCGTGGGCGTGCGCGTCATCCGCGCATTTAACAAGGAGCGCCACGAGGAGCAGCGCCTGGACGAGGTGTTTAGCGATTACGCGGCCAACGCCATCAAGGTCAACCACCTGTTTGTGGGCCTCGACAGCTCCAGCTTCTTTTTGATGAACATCGCCGAGGTGGCGGTGCTGTGGGTGGGCGGCAACCGCGTGGGCGTCCACGCCATGCAAATCGGCAGCATTTCGGCCGTGTTGGAATACGCGATCCTGATTCTTTTCTTTGTGATGACGGCGCAGATGGTGATTCTGACGCTTCCGCGCGCCGCGGCGTGCCTCAACCGTGCGCAGCAGGTGCTCGAAATCGAGCCGAGCATCGTGGACGGCAAGGCTACGCTGGGCGACGGGGCGCCTGAGTCCGCAGACGGAGCCGACGCGGTCGCCGTGTTCGATCATATGTCGTTTCGTTTTGACGACGCCGACGAGGACACGCTGTGCAATCTGAGCTTTACCTGTCGCCGCGGTCAGACGACCGCGATCGTCGGCTCGACGGGCTCGGGCAAATCGACGGTGGCCAAGCTCCTGCTGCGCTTCCACGATGCCACCAAGGGCGCCATTCGCCTGGACGGCGTTGATCTGCACGACCTTTCGCAAGACGAGATTCGCGGGCGCATTGCCTATGTGCCGCAAAAGGCATGGCTGTTCTCGGGCACCGTAGCAAGCAATCTGCGCTTTGGCAACGAAGACGCGACTGAGGCCGACATGCTTCATGCGCTCCGGGTTGCCCAGAGCACCTTTGTGCTCGATCAGCCGCAGGGGTTCGATACCCCGGTGGCGCAGGGCGGCACGAACTTTTCGGGCGGCCAGCGCCAGCGTCTGGCCATCGCCCGTGCGCTCATGAAGCATGCCGATCTATATATCTTCGATGACAGTTTCTCGGCCCTGGACTTTAAGACCGATGCCGCCCTGCGCCATGCGTTGCAAGACGAGACGCGTGACGCTGCGGTGCTCATCATCGCGCAGCGTATCTCGACCATTCTGCATGCCGACCAGATCGTGGTGCTCAGGGATGGCGAGGTCGTGGGCCTAGGCACGCACGACGAGCTCATGGAAACCTGCGAGGTGTACCGTGCTATCGCGGAATCGCAGATGAAGGGAGGTGAGTAGCATGACCGAGGAGCTCAAGAAGCAGGGCATCGCCGATGGCGCCGCGGATGCAGAGACAGTTGAGGAGACGGGTGCCACGCCCGACCTGGACGAAGCCGCCAAGGCGGCGGAGCGCGAGGCTCGTCGCCAGGCACTCTATGAGGAAAATGAGCGCGCCGAGGACGAGCGCGCCCGCGCCGAGGCGGAGCGCATGCGCGACGTTGACGACGAGGATGAGGACGAGACACCCCGCGACACCTGGGCGACGGTGCGCCGCCTGTGGAGCGAGGCTGCCGGCGACCACTGGCGCTTCTATATCGTGTTCGCGAGCATTGTGTTCTATGCCATCTTTAACACCGCCGCGCCGGCATACAGCGCCCGCGTGATCGATGAGCTGTGGGGCCACATTCAGGTGGCGTTTGCCAACGACACCACCTTCAACATCACCTGGGAGAACTGCGGCAGGACCATCTTCATCTACTTTATGATCTGGACGGCCGCTGCCTCGTTCTACGCACTCCAGAGCTTTTTGATGTCGAGCGTGGCCGAACGCCTCAACCTGCTCCTACGCAACCGCATCGCACAAAAGCTCAACCGTCTGCCGCTTGCCTTCTTTGACGCGCATCGTCCCGGTGAGGTCGTCAGCCGTGCGACCAACGACTTGGACAAGATGTCCGAGAGCATGCAGCGCGGCTTGCTGCAGCTTCTGGTGTCGATCGGTACCGTGGTGGGCGCCGTGAGCGTGATGTTCGTGTTTAGCGTGCCGCTCACGCTCGTCTTTTTGTTCTTTACGGCGTTGTCGCTGTTGGTGACCAAGGTGGTCTCGCGCCGCACGCATGACGTAACCGGTGAGCGCCAGGAGTGGGTGTCAAGGATTACGAGCGCGGTTGAGGAAGGCTACTCGGGCCGTCTGGTGATTCGCGCGTTTAACCGCGAGCGCCAAAGTTCTGCCGAGGTACACCAGGCCTCGGGCGAGCTGGCACGCGTGAGTGCCAAGGCCGACTTCATGATTAACGCCGTCGGCCCCGCGGTGCGCTTTATCGGCCGCCTGGCACAGATCGTGATTGCGATTGTGGGCTGCAGTATGCTGGTTGCCGGCCACATGACCGTCGGCGTGTTCCAGGCGTTCTTCCAGTTTATCTACGAGGCATCTGAGCCCATGACGCAGCTGTCGTTTACCTTCAACTCGCTGCAGAGCGCGCTGGCGAGTGCGGAGCGCGTGTTCGACCTGCTCGATGAACCCGAGATGGAGGCGGATCCGCAGCCGGGCGAGGCCGCCAGGCTGCCGGGTCGCGTTGAGGGCCGTGTCGCTTTTGAGCATGTACGCTTTGGCTACGCGCCCGACAAGCCGCTCATGCGCGACGTGTCGTTTACCGCCGAGCCGGGCCAGAAGATCGCCGTGGTGGGAACCACGGGCGCGGGCAAAACCACGCTCATCAACCTGCTCATGCGCTTCTACGAGATTGACGGCGGGCGCATTACGCTCGACGGCGTGGACACGAGCCGCATGGATCGTGGCGAGCTGCGCCAGCAGTTTGGCATGGTGTTGCAGGATGCCTGGCTGTTCGACGGAACGATTGCCGAGAATATCGCCTATGGCTGCCCCGAGGCGACGCGCGAGGAGATCGTGGCCGCCGCCCGTGCCGCGCAGGTCGATTTCTTTGTGCGTACCATGCCACAGGGCTATGACACGCGCGTGGCCAACGATGCCGAGAGCATTAGCCAGGGTCAGCGCCAGCTGCTGACCATTGCGCGCGTGCTGCTCAACAACCCGGCGATTCTCATCCTGGACGAGGCGACGTCGAGTGTGGACACGCGCACCGAGCTCGCCATCGGCCGCGCCATGGACGCGCTCATGCGTGGGCGTACGAGCTTTGTGATCGCGCACCGTCTGTCGACGATCGTAGATGCCGACCTGATCTTGGTCATGGATCACGGCAACATTATCGAGCAGGGTACGCATAAGGAGCTGCTGGCTGCCGAGGGCGCTTACGCCGACCTCTATCTGAGCCAGTTCGCATAATTTGACAAAGGGGCAGCCCCTTTGTCACATCACAAATAAGGCGCGCCGGGGATGAATTCCCTGGCGCGCCGTTGCGTTGACGTCAATGTTGTCGGTAGCCATCCGCTTCTAGCGTTCGTCCATGAGCTTCGTGACGAGGGCTTTGAGCTCGGCCACCTCTCGCTCGAGTTCCTTGACGCGGCGGGCGTTCTCGGTGATGCCCTGGCGGTTGAGCGCGGACTGCTCGGCGGCATCGTCGGGCATATACTCGCGGTGCTGCTTGGCGTCAAAGCTCTCCTCGAACACGCGGCAGCCGTTGCGCTTGATGATGCGTCCCGGCACGCCCACGACAGTGCAGTTGTCGGGCACGTCCTTGACGACAACCGAGTTGCCGCCGATCTTGACGTTGTTGCCGATGCGAATGTTGCCGAGCACCTTGGCGCCCGTGCCCACGGTGACGTTGTTGCCCAGGGTGGGGTGGCGCTTGCCGGTCTCGTTACCGGTGCCGCCGAGCGTGACGCCCTGGTAAAGCACGCAGTTGTCGCCCACGATGGTGGTTTCGCCGATGACGACCCCCATGGCGTGGTCGATAAAGAAATGCTTGCCGATTTGTGCGGCGGGATGAATCTCGACGCCGGTGATGTGGCGGGTGATTTGCGAGAGCACACGGGCGAGCGAGCGATGACCGTGCTCCCAGAGCCAGTGCTCGGGCACGTGGTTCCACTTGGCGTGCAGGCCAGGATAGGAAAGGAAGATGACCAGACCGCTTTGCGCGGCGGGGTCCTGCGCCTGGACGGTCTTGATGTCCTCGCGAATGGTATTGATAAAGCTCACCGGCCGCCCTCCCTTAGCGCCATGGCAATGCGATTCAATAAAGTATAGCGATTCGCTAGGGATTAGGAAGAACAATCTTGGCGGCTTTGCGCGACAGGTGTCAGTTATGCAAACTTGCTGGTAATGGAGTCATGCTTTTGTGGGGTTGCGCACGAGGGGGCGCCGCAACCGTATACTGGTCAACTTGGACGTATCCGCGCCCACAACTGAGAGGTTTTACTTCATGGGTTTCATCAATTTTATCGCCGAGCTGCTTAAGGATCCGCGCACCGCGATCGCCAGCTGGATCGCCGCCGGCCCGCTTATGGCCTACGGCTGCGTTTTCCTGATCATCTTTATCGAGACGGGTGTGGTGTTCTTCCCGTTCCTTCCCGGCGATTCGCTGCTGTTTGCCTCGGGCTTCTTTGCCCACAACGGCGGCTTTAACATCGTGGCGCTTCTGGCCACCGCATGGGCCGCAGCCATCCTGGGCGATCAGTGCAACTTTATGATCGGCCACTTCTTTGGCCGCAAGATCATCGCCTCGGGCAAGGTAAAGGCCATGACGCCCGAGCGCATCAAAAAGTCCGAGGATTTCTTGGATAAGTGGGGCCACCTGGCCATCTTCCTGGGCCGCTTCTTTCCGTTTATCCGCACCTTTGTGCCCTTTATCGCCGGCATGGGCGGCATGCACTGGCGCAACTTCGTTGTCTTTAACGTGCTGGGCGGCATTACCTGGTCGACGGTCTTTACGCTGCTGGGCTACTTCTTTGGCGGCATTCCCTTTGTGCAGGAGCACTTTGAGCTGCTGATTATCGGCATTGTCGCCGTGTCGATCATCCCGACCGTGGTCGGCTTGGTTAAGGCTAAGCTGGGCAAAAAGAACGCATAGCTCGAGCCGGCGCACAAATCGTGTCGCTGAGGCCCGTCACCGTTTACGGTGGCGGGCCTCTTTAGTTTCGGTCAAATGAAAATACTTTAGTTAGTTAAAGAAAAACGTTTTATCCGACGCGCGTGCGGAGTACAATCTCGTGCATGCGAATCGACGTGCCATCGGCTTTGATGCCGTTCGCGTGTCCCGTCCGGCTCTACGCTCCGGGCGTGCGACGTTGCGACGCGGTCGGCCTCGGTCCTTGCGTGCGAGTTCGCGAGTATGCAACTGTGTATGTAAGGAGCGACATATGACTGTCGAGAAGAAGGATATCGATTGGGGTAGCCTCGGCTTTGGCTACATGAAGACCGATTACAGCTACGAGGCTCATTGGAAGGACGGCGAGTGGGACGAGGGCGGCCTGACCACCGACCACACCTTGCATGTCTCCGAGTGCGGCGGCATCTTCCATTATTGCCAGGAGGTCTTTGAGGGCCTGAAGGCCTACACCGCCGAGGACGGCAGCATCGTCTGCTTCCGTCCCGACATGAACGCCGAGCGCATGTATAACTCTGCCCAGCGCCTCGAGATGCCCCCGTTCCCCAAGGACAAGTTCGTTGAGGCCGTTAAGCAGGTCGTTTCTGCCAACGCCGCCTGGGTTCCGCCCTTCGGTTCTGGTGCGACCCTGTACGTGCGTCCGTTTATGATCGGCTCCGGTGACGTGATCGGCGTGGCTCCCGCTCCTGAGTACACGTTCCGCATTCTCGTGACCCCGGTCGGTCCGTACTTTAAGGGCGGCCTCAAGCCTGTTAAGCTGCGCGTTTCCGAGTATGACCGTGCCGCACCGCACGGCACCGGCAACATCAAGGCCGGCCTCAACTACGCCATGTCCCTTAAGCCCACGATGGAGGCTCACCGCGAGGGCTATGCCGAGAACCTGTATCTCGACTCCGAGTCCCGCACCTATGTCGAGGAGACTGGCGGCGCGAACGTTCTGTTCGTGAAGGAGGACGGCACCCTCGTCGTTCCGCAGTCTCACACCGACTCCATCCTGCCCTCCATCACCCGTCGCTCGCTCGTTCAGGTTGCCGAGGATCTGGGCATGACCGTCGACCAGCGTCCCGTCGAGTGGGCCGAGGTCAAGGCCGGCACCTTTGTGGAGTGCGGCCTGTGCGGCACCGCTGCCGTCATCTCCCCGGTGGGCGAGATCGACAACAAGGTCTACGGTGCCGATGAGACCGTGACTTTCCCGGCTGGCTGCACCGAGATCGGCCCCGTGATGAAGAAGCTTCGCGAGACCCTGACCGGTATTCAGTCCGGTGCTGTCGAGGATAAGCACAACTGGGTTTACACCGTGGCGTAACCTGGCTTCGTAATTCTCATCAAGCCCTGACCGAGGCGGACCGGCCTATCTCCCGGCGCGTCCTCGGACATGAAAGAACCTCCGCTGCGCACTACGTGCGGCGGAGGTTCTTTCGTCCTGTGGAATGCGCCGGGAGATAGGCCGGTCCGCCTCGGTCGAGTGCTCTGCATTCCTTGCCAGGAGGTTACTGGGCTGTAGGGAAGATGGTGCGCGGCCTTTTGGCCGCGCGTTGTGCGTGGATAAGAAAAGGGCCCAAGGTTTGTGCCTTGGGCCCCAAAGGGCTGATGAACTGGCTTAAGACTCGGCCGTGATTGTTAGAACTTGACGGTCGGTGCCTGGCGGGCGGCTTCAGCTGCCTCGAAGCCCTGGCGCTCCTTAAACTGGAAGATGCCGGCAAAGATAACAGCCGGGAACGTCTGGATGGCGTTGTTGTAGCTGAGCACGCAATCGTTGTAGCTCTGGCGCGCGTAGCTCACCTTGTTCTCGGTGTCCTCGAGTGTGGACTGGAGCTGCGTAAAGTTGGTGTTCGCCTTAAGGTCGGGGTAGGCCTCGGCGACGGCAAAGAGCTGGCGCAGCGCACCGGTCAGCACGTTGTCCGCTTCCATCTTGGCCTCGGGGGTGGTGGCGCTCACGGCGGCGTTGCGTGCGTTGACTACGGCGGCGAGCGTGTCCTGCTCGTGCTTGGCGTAGCCCTTGACGGTCTCGACCAGGTTGGGGATCAGGTCGTTGCGACGCTGCAGCTGCGTATCGATGTTCTGCCAGGCGTTATCGATGCGGTTACGCTTGGTGACCATGTTGTTGTAGATGCCGGCGATGGCGCAGGCAATCACAATGACAACAACGATGCCGATGATGACGGGAAGCATGATGTCTCCGTTTCGAATGGCCGCGGCGGCATGCGCCAGCTGCCGTTGGTATAACGCTACTAGTATACCCGCAACGTTTTGTCGTGCCGAACTTTCCGGTAAGCGTTGTGTTTTCGGCGGGGTTGGCACCGGGGCAAAGCGCGCGAGGTACAGGTGTAAGATATGCGACAGATTGACGAGTGTTGTCTTTGCCCTGAGGATGGCGATACCAGTGGACCTTCGCATCAAGAAAACCTACCGCGCCCTGTTCGATGCCTTTACCGAGCTTCTCGAGGAGCATCGTTTTGAGGACCTGACGGTTGCCATGCTGTGCGACCGCGCCATGATTCGCCGCACGACGTTCTACAAGCACTTTCGCGACAAGAACGATTACTTTGCCTTTTATATCGATGAGCTCATGTCGGGCTTGCCGCAAAAACAGCCCGATGAGGCCGGCGCGGTATCTGCCGAGGACGTGCGCGCGCTTCGGCACGCGATTTTGGACGATGCCATGGATTTGATTCTGGCGCACGAGCGGCTCATGGATAACATTTTGGCAAGCAGCATGTCGGGCATGTTGACCAACGTTATTTGCGACCGCATTGCCCGCTCCATCCGCGAGCGTGTGATGAACGTGCTTGCCGAGGATGCCCTGGCCCCCGTGTCACTCGAGACGACGTCTGAGTTTGTCGCCGGCGGTATTATTCGACTTTTCACGATATGGTGGGAATCGGGCCACGATCTTGAGCGTCGACCTGAGATAGCCGATGTGGTCGATGCACTGTTTGAGCGGACCATGACACCGGTGCATCACTAGGAGTGGCGGAGAGAGGGGGATTCGAACCCCCGGAACGCTCTCGCGCTCAACGGTTTTCAAGACCGCCGCATTCAACCGCTCTGCCATCTCTCCGTGAGTCGTAATGATAGCATCGTTTTGGATTTGCAACAGGGAAGGCGAACGATGACGATCACCGAAATCGATGAGAAGTTCATGCGTGAGGCGCTGGCCGAGGCGCGCGCCGCCGCTGCGGTGGGCGAGGTGCCCATCGGAGCCGTAGTGGTGCGCGACGGCGAGATTGTCGCGCGGGCGCATAATCGCCGCGAGCTCGACCAGGATCCTTCGGCGCATGCCGAGTTTTCGGCCCTGTGCGCCGCCGCTCAGTCGCTTGGACGCTGGCGTCTTTCCGATTGTACGGTCTACGTGACGCTCGAGCCCTGCTGCATGTGCGCGGGGCTTATGGTTAACGCGCGCGTGGGGCGCTGCGTGTACGGCGCGGCCGATGCTAAAGCGGGCGCTCTGGGGTCGCTATACGACCTCAATGCCGATTCGCGCCTGAATCATCGGTTTAATGTGACCGCCGGCGTGCTGGCAGACGAGTGCCGCGCGGTGCTGAGCGGTTATTTTAGTGGGCTGCGTGGCACCGATGGTGCTGGCTGCGGTTGTGGGGCCGATCTTGAGGCGCATACCGCCCACGCCGAGGCGCTTGCGGGTGTCGAAGATACTGCCGTTGGGGCGGTCGATTTTGGTGCCGCGTGCCGCCGGCCCCGCCGTGTGCAGCTGGCGATCGACTCCTTTAAGGGCAGCGTTTCGAGCGCGCAGGCGGAGGAGGCCGTTGCCGAAGGTGTGCGCCGCGTGTGGCCCGATGCCCAGGTAAGCGCGCTGCCGCTGGCGGATGGCGGCGAGGGAACGCTCGATGCCGTTGCCGCGTGCGGCGGTGAGGTCGTGGCATGTGAAGTCGCAGGCCCTCTGGGCGACTGTGTGTCTGCCCGGATGCTGGTGGACGGCGAGTACGAGTCGGCTGTAATCGAGATGGCCGAGGCGGCGGGTATTGGGTATTCGCCTTGCACAGAGCCGGCGGCGTTGGCCGCTACGACCTATGGCGTGGGCGAGCTCATGCTTCGAGCGGTTCGTGCTGGGGCAAAGACTATCTATATTGGTCTGGGCGGCAGTGCCACCAACGACGGTGGCGCCGGCATGCTGCAGGCGCTGGGCGCGCGTGTGGTCGATGATCAGGGCTGCGATGTCGCCCCTGGTCTCGCGGGGCTTGAGCAGGTGGCGAGTATCGATTTGGCACCGGCGCTTCGGGCGCTGAATAGCGCGCGTATCGTCGTGCTCTCTGATGTCGAGAACCCGCTCGTGGGGCGTCGTGGGGCACTTGCAGTGTTTGGCGGGCAAAAGGGCCTGCCGACAGACGATGTCGAAGCGCTGGGCAGGTACGACAGTTGGATGGTCGGCTACGGCCGCCTGCTCGATGCGGCGATTACCGGGGTGCGGGCTCAGGGGTTGTTGCGCGTGCCCGAGGGCGTGCGGACATTTGGCTCGGTGCTCGGCGTGCCTGGCGCGGGCGCGGCAGGTGGCTTGGGCGCCGCGCTGCTGGCGCTCGGTGCTGAGTTGCGTTCGGGCGTGGAGACGGTGCTCGATCTGATTGGGTTTGACGAGCGCGTGCGCGATGTCGACCTGGTCATTACAGGCGAGGGCAATATGGACGAGCAATCCGCCGCCGGTAAGGCACCGGTGGGCGTGGCGCGTCGCGCCAAGCGATATGGCAAGTCGGTAGCCGCCGTCGTGGGCGGTCGTGCCGACAACCTGGATGCGGCGTATGGGCAGGGTGTCGACTTAGTTCTGCCGGTCTGTCGCAGACCCATGCCCCTTGACCAAGCGCTCGACCCCCAGGAAGCCACAATCAACCTCATCTGCGCCGGTGAAGCCGCCGCCCGATCCTACGACCTCGCCCGTATCTAAGTCTTTCCGGGCAAGTCTCAATAAGTTGCGGTGGAATAGTTCCTGTTTTTGGCCTTGGGTCGTAAAACAGGAACTATTCCACCGCAACTCAAAAGTGGTCTTTTGGCCCTGTCCCAAATTAGCTATCTTGCCCCATCGGGCGGGAGCGGGTAAGATATACCGAGCGCCTAGCGCGTTCGATGGGTTCGGATGACGACATGTTCCGAATCTGGTCAGGTCCGGAAGGAAGCAGCCATAAGGAGCCTCTGTCGGGCATCCGAATCCATCGAGTGCGCAGGCGTTTTTTGGTGCCGCGGCTACCCGCGAGTGCCGGCAGGGCGCTTGGTGTCTCGCTGGTCCTCGGCTTCGCCTGCGGGATCGCTCGACTACCAAGCCCCCAGCCGGCACCGGGGGGTAGCCGACCAAAACCGCCTGAAGGGTCACATTTATCTGATAATTGAATCCCCGGCGTTATGCCGCTCGCTGGCGTTGCCAAAACATCGGCTGCTACGTGCCTTGGGCGCTAGTGACCGTTGCCCTTACATCTGTAACGAGTTGCTTACGCATCTCCAGGGTTCTCCGTACTATCATGAATCAGATTGAATTGAGATGATGATAGGGAGCGCCTTTTTATGATTGAGCTGCTCAGGCGTTTTGGTGGTAAGTTTCGCCGGTATATGGTGATTGGCCCTGCGTGCAAGTTGATTGAAGTGATCTTTGACCTGCTGACGCCGCTGGTGATTGCCCAGATGATCGATAAAGGTATCGGTGCGCACGACGTGAGTGCCGTCGTCCGCTACGGCATGGTGCTCGCCGCCATGGCTGTAATCGGCATCTCGTTTACGCTTGTTTGCCAGAAGATGGCGGCGCTCACCTCGCAGGGCATGGGTACTGACATTCGCGGCGCACTCTACCAGCACATCAACAAGCTGAGCTATGCCGAGCTCGACCGCTTTGGCACGCCGTCGCTCATCACGCGCATTACCAACGACGTTAACCAGGTCCAGCTCGCTGTGGCGCTGGGCGTGCGCATGCTCATCCGCTGGCCCTTTCTAGCGGTGGGCTCCATGTGCGCGGCCCTTGCCATCGACCTTAAGCTCGGCATCATCTTTTTGATCTGCACGCCCGCCATTGGCCTGGTGTTCTGGGTTGTCATGGCGCGCTGCATTCCGTACTACAAGCAGCTGCAGGCAAAGCTCGACCGCATCGCGCTTATCTGCCGCGAGGGCCTTTCGGGCGCCCGCGTGGTTCGCGCCTTCGTGCGCGAAGATCACGAGCGCGAGCGCTTTGCGCAGGCCGCCGACGACCAGGCCAATACTGCCATCGCGGTGGGCAAGCTCTCGTCGATTCTCAACCCCGTCACGTTTTTGGTGATGAACCTGGGCGTGTGCGCCATCCTGTGGGTGGGCGGCATCCAGGTCAGCGTGGGCGAGCTTACGCAGGGCCAGGTCATGGCGTTTGTGAACTACATGACGCAGACCCTGACCTCCATCGTGTACGTCGCCAACCTGGTCGTGGTCTTTACCAAGGCGAGCGCCAGCGCGTCGCGTATCAACGAGGTGCTCAATTGCGTGCCGGGCATCGCTGACGAGGGCAACCAGCCGGTCGCGCTGCCCAAGCCGGGCAATGTCGCTTCAGTTCCCGCGCTGAGCTTGAGCCATGCGAGCTTCTCGTTTGGCGCTGGCGCGGCCAATGCTGTCAACGATGTGACGCTGGAACTCCCGCTGGGCAAGACGCTCGGCATTATCGGCGGTACGGGTAGCGGCAAGTCCACGCTCGTCTCGCTCATCCCGCGCCTGTACGATGCGAGCACCGGCAGCGTGAGCGTGATGGGCGTCGACGTGCGCACCTGGCCGCTCGACCAGCTGCGCCGTGTGGTCGCGACCGTTCCGCAGCGCGCATCGCTGGTGAGCGGCTCCATCCGCAGCAACCTGACCTGGCGCGATGAAGCTGCGACCGACGAGGAGCTCTGGGTGGCACTCGACATGGCGCAGGCCAGCGAGTTCGTGCGCAACAAGCCGCAGGGCTTAGACGCCCCGGTCGAGGCGGGCGGCAAGAACTTTAGCGGTGGCCAGCGTCAGCGCCTGACTATCGCGCGTGCCTTGGTTGGTTCGCCTCAGATATTGATCATGGATGACTCCGCGTCGGCGCTCGACTTTAAGACCGACGCGGCGCTTCGCCATGCCATTCGCGAGCGCAGCATGCGCGGTGCCGCCAAGGGCGGGCTGCCGCTGACCACGGTGATTGTGAGCCAGCGCGTCTCGACCGTGCGCGATGCCGACGTGATCTGCGTGCTCGACCACGGCTCGGTTGCCGGCCTGGGCACACATGACGAGCTCTATGCGACCTGTCGGCTCTATCGCGAGATTTGCCAGTCGCAGCTGCGCCGCGAGGAGCTTGAGGGCCAGCGGGGGAGCACAGCGCCCGCGCCCACTCCGGCGCCCGCGTCCACCCTAAGCCCCGCGTCCGCCCCGACTGCCCCGGCATCCATTTGCGCAAAGGAGGGCTGCTAAATGAATCCGTACACTTCCTCCGGTTCGGTCGCCACGATGACGGCCAACGTGTCCGGTAACGATAACCTCAACGACCTGGGCGACGGTCCGCGCCAGCCCGGCGACCCCGAGCGCTATCCCGTGGGTGCGGTGACTCGCCGTCTGATGGGCTACGTTCGTCCGCATCGCATTTCGTTTGTTGCGTCGTTTGTGAGTGCCGCCATCTCCGTGATTCTGCAGCTCTACACGCCCATTCTCATCGGCGAGGGCATCGACCTGATCGTTGCCGTCGGGCAGGTGGACTTCGATGCGCTGCTGCCGCTCGTTACCAAGCTCGCGATTGTCGTGGTGGGCGCGGCGGCCTTCCAGTGGCTACAGGGCTATTGCGTCAACCGCCTGTCCTACGAGACGGTGCGCGACATGCGCGTGGGGGCAAGCGACAAGCTCAGCCGCATGCCGCTCAGCTTCATCGACAGCCATGCCCACGGCGACCTTATGAGCCGTGTGGTCAACGATGTCGACCAGGTGGGCGACGGTCTGCTGCAGGGCTTTACCCAGCTTTTCACCGGCGTTATCACCATCGTTGGCACGCTCGCGTTTATGCTCTCCATCAACCTGACCATGACACTTGTGGTGGTGCTCGTCACGCCGCTTTCCATTTTTGCAGCCGGTGCCATCGCCAAACTCTCCAACAAGAGCTTTACGGCGCAGCAACGCATTCAGGGTCAGCTTGGCGGCCATATCGAGGAATACGTGGGCGAGCAGAAGCTCGTGGACGCGTTTGCCTATGGTTCCAACGCCCAGCAGCGCTTCGATGCTCTCAACGCTGAGCTCTACGCGGCAGGTGAGCGCGCGCAGTTTATGGGTTCGCTCTCTAACCCCGGCACGCGCTTTATCAATAACATCATCTATGCCGTGGTCGCCGTGATTGGCTGCGTGGGCGTGATCACGGGCGTGCCCGCTGCGCTTACGGTGGGCGGCGTGCAGATTTTCCTGTCCTATGCCAACCAGTACACCAAGCCGTTCAACGAGGTTACCAACGTCATTACGCAGATCCAGACCGCGTACGCCTCGGCGCGTCGCATGTTCGCGCTGCTCGATGCACGCGAGCAGGAGCCCGATGCGGCGGATGCCGTGGAACTTGCCACCCCGCAGGGTGAGGTGACCCTTGAGCATGTGGACTTTAGCTACGTGCCCGATCGCAAACTGCTGCAGGACATCTGCATCGAGGCTAAGCCCGGCATGCGCTTTGCCCTGGTCGGTCCCACGGGCTGCGGAAAGACAACGCTCATCAATCTGCTGCTGCGTTTTTACGATATCGATGCCGGCCGCATCATGGTCGATGGTCGCTCCTCGCGCGACTACACGCGTGCGAGCCTGCGCCGCGCCTTTGGCATGGTGCTGCAGGATACGTGGCTGTTCGAGGGCACGGTGGCGGACAACATCGCTTACGGTTGCCCAGGAGCTACGCGCGAGCAGGTCATCGAAGCCGCCAAGCGCGCGCACGCGCACAAGTTTATCGTGCAGCTGCCAGGCGGCTACGACACGGTGATTGGCGAGGACGGCGGCACGTTTAGTCAGGGCCAAAAGCAGCTGCTGTGCATCGCGCGCGTCATGCTCACCGACCCGGCGATTCTGCTACTGGACGAGGCGACCTCGAGCATCGATACCCGCACCGAGCTGCAGGTTCAGGCGGCATTCGACGAGCTCATGGCCGGCCGCACAAGCTTTGTCGTGGCGCACCGCCTGAGCACCATCCGCAACGCCGATTGCATTCTGGTCATGCGCGACGGCCAGATTATCGAGCGCGGCACGCACGACGAGCTGCTAGCGGCAGGCGGCTTCTACGCCGAACTCTACCGCAGCCAGTTTGCCCAGTGAGCACGGCCGTGGGGCAAATGAATCAATCGACAGACGGTGGTTTACATCTGTCACGTTAGTACTAAGATATTCATCTAATAAATTGCATTAGTGGCTTTAGTTTTGGGGGAAACGAGCAACGTGACTATGACATGCTCTTTGGTGGTCAACAGCAAGAGCGGTAATACCAGGATGGTTTCGGGTGCGATCAAGCGCACTCTGCAGGCTGCGGGCGTTGAGTTTGTCCATGCCGCGGCGTTGAGCGACGATGCGGATGCAGATCAGGTTGCGCTCGAGGCGCAGGGCGCCTGCGCGGCCGACACAGTGCTCGTCGGTTTTTGGTGCGACAAGGGCGCGTGCACGCCTTCGGTTGCCGCGCTGCTCTCCGCCTTGCACGGCAAGCGCGTCTTTCTGTTTGGCACCTGCGGTTTTGGGGCCGACCAGAGCTATTATCAGCAGATTATCGATCGTGTGACCTCCAATTTGGCTGAGGATGCCGAGCTTGCGGGTTGGGCGATGTGCCAGGGCAAGATGGGCCCTGCCGTAAAGCAGCGCTACGAGGCCATGCTCGAGCAAGATCCCGACAACGCCCGCGCTAAGTTGCTGCTCGATAACTGGGTCGCCGCAAAGGATCACCCCACCAAGGAAGATCTGGACAACATGGCCGCAGCCGCCAAAAAGGCCGTGCTGGGGGAGTAGCTTCGCCGTTCGCGGTCCTTCGTGCAAAACAATGCAAATGTGAAAGCCTCGAAATTCTCGAGGCTTTTTTCTTGACACTTGTGGGCGCAACCGTGGCAAGCGTTTGGGGTGACATTTTCCATCACCCCGATGACGAGGCCGTCCTGGACGACACGCTCGCATGCGTTCGCCGGATGTATTCAGAGTGGGACGGGTTTTCCGGATGGATGGGGTTTCCAGAAGGTATGGGCTGAGGGCTACAGGGGATAGCCGTAGAGGCATGAATAAGGGGGTTGAAAATAAATGATACTAAATGCAGTATAAATTTAATGTGGGGGGGGGTACGATATCTGTGCCGTACAAAATATCAGACCCTCTATTGAGAAGTTGTGTAGGGGTTAGCCGCAGATGTTGGATAAAGCAGACAAGTGTGGGGACAAATAACCACTTACGGCAAAAATAGTAGCATTTGGCGGAAAGACGTTGATAAAAACGCGGAAGTAGCTACGGTGATTGTTATAAATAGATTTCAGATTGGCTTTTTCGAACTCATCTATTAAGCGTCTTAGAAAAGTGGCTAATCCTTGATGGGATCGAATATAGCCTCGATGGGGATGAAATAATCACGTTGGCAGCGCGCGGATTCAGACGATTTATTTCGCTTCTTAGTAGCATGGCGCTCGCGCTTGTCATAGCCCTTGCCGTTGTTTCTTTTGCTCCTCGCGCATTTGGATACATGCCTTTTGCAGTGCTTTCGGGCTCTATGGAACCCGAGCTTCCCGTCGGCTCCATGGTGTTTGTCCACTAGGTTGACCCAACGAATATTGCCGTGGGCGACAATGCAACTTTTTACCGATCGGACGGCGCTGTGGTGACTCACCAGGTGTACGAGGTCGACCCTGTGGCGCAAACGATCGGCACGCAGGGAATCGCAAACAAAAATGCAGATGGAACCATCGTGCACGACGCCGAGCAGACGCCTTTTTCACGCGTGATCGGTGTCGTCTCTCTTTGTGTCCCTTACCTGGGCTTCGTTAACGCATATTGCACGACGATGCCCGGTTTGCTTGTTGTGGTGGCCGTTCTGGCGCTGCTGGCCGCGGCGTCGATTGTGCTCGATCGGATGGTTCCCGACGAGCCTGCGGACAAGCATGCCCGCGCGCATGCGAGGGAGCGGCGTCCATAGCGGCAGGGAGAGGTGCCGGCGGCGGCAAGGGCCGTTGCCGGGGAAGGCGATTCTCGAAAGGAAGAGAACGATGGAGAACAAGAAGAAAAAGCGCTACGGCATCGTTGCCGCCTTGCTGCTGCTGGTACTGGCCGCCGGCGTGGGCACCTACGCCTGGCTGACGGCGCAGTCGAGCCTGACCAACAACTTCACCACTGCGGGCATCAACAAGCCAACTACCGATCCCGACAAACCGGGGCAGCCAATTCCGACTGACCCCGATAAGGTCAACGGCAACCTGACCGAGACCAAGTGGGTTAAGGACTCTAAGCTCGCCCCCGGCGTGTCTGTTGCCAAGAATCCTAATGTCGGTATCGGCAAGGGATCCGAGGATGCATATGTGTACGTCTTCGTGAACAACAAGACGGCGCCTGCCGGGACCGATGATTCCAAGACGACTTACTTCACCATTAACTCTGGTTGGCAGGCCGTTGATGCGAGCACCGTTGCGGGCGAGCCGACTCATTATCTCGGTGGCCTTTTTGTTTATATTGGCGGAGGAACCGAGGCTACTCCGCTTATTGCCAGCAAGACTGAGGATAAGTGGACTGGCGAGCTGTTCAGCCAGGTGACTACGCCCAAGGAGACCGAGCAAAAGGATTTCGCCAATCCTGCGACGATGGATGTCAACTGCTTCATTTACGCGGCAGACGGGACCCCTGAGGGTTCGTCTGCGTCTGCCTTGGCTGCTGCCAGGGATTGGGCTAACGGCCTGAAGTAATCCCACCCCATCCACCCCGGGCACCCCCCCCACCCCCCCCCGATAATATGGGCGGGAGCAGCGCCCCCCCGGAAAGCCCCCGAGCCACACGCATTCGCTACCAAATAAACCACAAACACAAAA